>JAOULB010000255.1 GCA_029882235.1 Gammaproteobacteria bacterium
ATCGTAATAGTCTCAATAATGACCATGGCCTCCAGGCCTGATGTTACAATCTGTGTCGAAATGGCAATTTCAGTAATTTGATAAAAATATGAAGATCGGCACACTTATGCCACTTATCGCAGCATATTTGACGAAAATATAAAAACCCTTATCTTATTGCTACATTTTGTGTGGTAATTAAATTCGATATTCGGTATAGTCTGATTTTTAAATTTGAGTGTGGGATTAATTGCCAATGACGGCAACATATAATAAATCCGGACATAATCCGGTGCGGACGGATTTGATCAAACATCTGGTTAAGGAGCTGTACCAGGACCAGCAGGGCCAACAGCCGGCTGGGCCACAGCGGGTACAGGAACGCCGTGTCGAAGACCGTCGCCAACGTAATGAAAAGGTTCTGCTCGATACGCGCAGTACTCGGTCACGTCGCCAGGAAGTGTCTCGGCGCTGGGGCGATAATAATCACGGCAACCAGCATAAGGTGGGTATCGACTACTACGTATAGATCTGGGTATAAAGCCCACGATGTAATCTGTGCTTTGTAAATCCCAAGTATTTAACTCTGCTTATCTCTTTTTCACGCACCACATTTGTTGTGGTGACTCTTCTGAAAATATTTCTTTTTTGCCCTCAAGGCTTTTTTCATCAGAGCCGATAGCTTTTCTAAGCGGCTGTCTCTATTTAATCTTGTATCCCTTACCGGATAAAATGGACTAATAAAAATATAATGAGCTCAACAGGTCCTCGAATATCCAGTGCCCTGGTCATTGATGACTCTGGCTATCTGCTCGACTATTTTACTGTACTGCTAAATGCTGTCGGCACCTATCAGGTGAAGACAGCAAATAATGGTCGGCAAGCTTTAAGCATTCTGCAGGATCATCCCGACATCGAATTGCTGTTATGTGATATCAATTTGCCAGAGATGGATGGTATTGAATTTTTACGCCATATCTCTGCACAGAGTTTTGCCGGTGAGATCATTATTGTCAGCAGTGAACATGACCGTGTAATTGGTTCGGTTATAAAACTGGCCAGAGAACACGAACTCCATATTCTCGGTGTAATGAAAAAACCTGCGACACTGGAAAACCTGAAATCTATTCTGTCGACAAGCGGTCATCGAGTTAAATCAACGGTGCGGGTGGATAATCATGTCTTTACTGCTGAAGAGTTACATCAGGCGATTGGCGATAAGCAGTTTATCGCTTATTTTCAGCCTAAAGTAGATATTCGCTCCGGTAAAATTATTGGCGCTGAAGCCCTGTGCCGCTGGCGGCATCCTGATATGGGTATTATTAGTCCAGGTGCTTTTATTCCCTGCATGGAAAACAACGGTCTGATTGATGAATTAACCGATGTCATGCTGGGTGAGTCCATTGCCTTTTTAGAAAGTATGCAACACTCACATAGCTATTTTTCTGTTTCCATCAATATGCCTGCGGATTATCTGACGCGGTTAAATTTTCCGGATGAATTACATGCGCGAGTTAAGGATGCGGGCATTCGTTCTTCCAGTGTCATCATCGAAATCACTGAGAGTCGCTTGATCGTTGACTACAAACAGGCACTCGAAATCATGGTGCGTTTACGTTTAAAGGGTTTTGGTTTATCGATCGATGACTTTGGTACGGGCTATTCTTCACTGGAGCAGTTACAGAACTTTCCTTTTCAGGAATTAAAAATCGATCAGGCCTTTGTCACAGGTGCGATAAATAATCTGGCCTCACAGGCGATTATCGAATCAAGTGTCAATCTGGCCAATAAGCTGGATATGAAGATTGTGGCTGAGGGTGTTGAAAGTCGGCAGGACTGGGACTTTGTGCAGGAGCAGGGCTGCGATATTGTGCAGGGTTATTTCGTTGCCAAACCCATGAGTCAGATTGAATTTATTGCCTGGTTAGAGCAAAACAAGGGCTATTTTGATCTGGGCTTGCCAGAACAAAAAAAATCATCACAGGAAAAATAATCTAAGTATTAAGCTGGAGAGATCCTGACAACTGAGACACTGTGCTCATGTCATGTCGCTTAAGATATTCGACGATCCCGGCATTAATTTTTTTACAGACCAGTGGATCATAAAACAGGGCCGTTCCCACACCCACCGATGTTGCGCCGGCAATCAAAAACTCAATGGCATCTTCTGCCGTCGTGACACCGCCCTGCCCAATGATAGGAATACCATGGCCGCGGCAGACCTGATACACCTGATGAACCTTTAATAAAGCAATCGGTTTAATCGCCGGTCCAGACAGGCCGCCCTGATTATTGCCAATAATGGGTGAGCGATCTTCGATATCAATGGCCATACCCATGAGGGTATTAATCACGGCAAAACCATCGGTGCCGGCCTCAATACAACGCCGCGCATTTTCGGCGATGTCGGTCTGGTTGGGAGAGAGTTTGGTAATGATGGGTTTTTTCGTGACCTTGCGACAGGCCGCGACCACGCGAGCAGACATATCCGGGTCATTACCAAAGGCGACCCCACCTTCTTTGACATTGGGGCAGGAGATATTGATCTCCATCGCATCTATGGGGGAGTCGTCAAAAATACGGGCGACTTCGGCATATTCTTCAATCGTCGAGCCAGACAAATTTGCGATAAAACGGGTTTCATTAAAGTCCAGTGTCGGCAGGATCTCATCGACAACATGGCGCGCGCCTGGATTTTGCAGCCCAATCGCATTGAGCATGCCCATCGGCGTCTCATAGACACGGTGAGGTTTGTTGCCCAGGCGAGGTTCCAGCGTTGTGCCCTTCAGACAGACGGCGCCAACATCCCGATTCGAATAACCCTTAACCCGAGTATACTCCTCACCAAAGCCAACACAGCCAGACAACAGGGACAGGGGCGTCTGGAAGTTCAGACCACAGAAATCGGTCGCCAGCATAGCGAGATCATCATTACTCAGGGCAGGATTTGTCATGCCGCTAGTGTATCAAATCTCACCAGCGACGAGAGCAGCCAAAGAGGAAATATTTGTCAGGCAACCTGTGAGACATGTTCATTGATGACTTCCTGTGCGTCATCAATAATATCACTGTAATCCGTGTCGACGATCTCAAGATTGTCGCAGAGCTGTTGTCGATCACCAACAATAGTGTCATACATAAGAAATTGCGCGGGTACCACACTGGCTTCGATATGATGCGATAGACATAGAATCGACAGATAACGATCCTCATCGGCTTCAACCGGGCCAATCTCCGGTTTTGAACAATTGGCGATTAAGACGCTGGAAATTTTTTCCGGAAAACTGAATTCCTTTACGGAGCGGCCAATAATTTCAGCGCGACTAACAGCAAAGATTTCCTCTTCAAGTACTTCGAGTGGTTTATCCGCTTTGCTAATGTCAGCCATTAATTCACGATACTCTTTCCGATAATTCGAACATAAAACCAGTGAAGGCAGGTCGTGCATAATGCCAATCAGTTCCATGTCGTGCTGGGCCTTTTTGAATGTGCGTGAAGCAATAAAGCTAGACAGAGCCGAGATTGTCATACAATGTTGCAGGATGAGCTCGCTGGTTTTATTGCCGGCGGCATAACCTTTCATAATGGCCATCACCAGGGCGTTATAAACATTCTTCATACCCAGGATATTAATCGCGGTGGCGACATTGGTAATTTCACTCTGGCGACGATGAATCGGTGAATTACCATATTTAATAATCGTGCTGGCGAGAATCGGATCACTGGAGATGATTTTATCCAGTGCATTTATATCTGTATCACCTTCAGATATCATTTCCATTGCCTTCAGGCAGCTACCTGAGGCCTTGGGGAATTCCAGTTGTGAAATATCTGCAGCCATGAGTGAAATTTATCCTTATAATCCCTTAAAAAATAAATGCTGTTAGAATTGATTGATTCAGCATACTCCTTAATTTATCGGACTTTTTCACAGAAATTTAAGAGCGCAAATGTTCAATATCGTCCTTTATGAGCCAGAAATACCCCCAAACACGGGAAATATTATCCGTCTATGTGCAAATACCGGGGT
>JAOULB010000256.1 GCA_029882235.1 Gammaproteobacteria bacterium
CCTATATGATTTTGGTCGCAGTAATGCAGCCGAGAGTTCGGCGCGATTCAAACTTGAAGCCAGTCGACTACAGTATCTGGATGCAAACCAAAAGCGACGCATTGAAATCATGCGTCGATACTTTGATGTGATCCTTGCCGACTTACAGTTTTATCGTTACAACGAAGAAATGGCAACAACCTTCATTTCCATGAGCCGGACACAGGATCGACGTGAGCTGGGGCAGGCCTCCGACATTGATGTACTGGAAAAACGCGTTGAAAGTCAGCGCATCCGCCACCTGCGTTATCAAAGTCAGAATGAACAACGCCGCACCCGCGCCTTACTGGCGGTTGCTATAAACCGTCCCAGTCAGTTATCCAAAGAACTGGCACGGCCACAACTTGAGGAAATCAACTGGAAACTGGCTGAAGTGGAAGACTATCAACAACAGGCACAACTGAATAACCCGGCACTCAAGGCCTCACAGCTTCGCGTCAGTGCAGCGGAACAAAAAGTTAAAGAAGCACGTGCGCGTTATAACCCATCCTTAAAAGGCAGAGTCGAGGCCTATACCTATTCACGTGATCGTAGTTCCTATGATAACTGGCGTGCCGGTATTACACTGGAAGTCCCTCTCACCACAGGTGGCGAGAGTGATGCCGGCATTGCCCAGGCACAGTCACTCTTATATAGAGAGCAGGCACATCATCAGCAAACTCAACTTGCACTGAGTCGTGCCATACTGGAAACATGGCTGGAGATCGATGCATTAAGATTCAAACTTGATGAAATGAAAGCCAACTCAGAATACCGCGAGCTTTATCTTGACCGTAGTCGTGCGCTGTATGAAATGGAAGTCAAAACCGATCTTGGCGATGCCATGGTCAGGGTCTCCGAAGCAGAGCGTAATTTATTAACCGTAGAATATAACATGGCCATTGCCTGGGCACGCCTGGCGGCATTAACCGGGCAGGATAAGCCACTTATAAAACCCAACACGCAAAAACCCAGTGAGAATTAACATGAAGACCATCACCCGCATCATCATTGTTATACTGATCAATATTGTTACATTGTCAGCGGCACAGGCACTGGAAATATCGGCGACACTACACTGGTCAAAACGGGTTGAACTCGGTACTCCGGTCAATGGTGTGATCAAAGAAGTCAATGTCGATATCGGACAACGCATTGCAAAAGATACCGTGCTGGTCAGTCTTGATGCACGCGGCTATCGTGCCGCACAAAGCAAGGCCCGTGCAAACGTCAAACATCTCAAAGAAGCCTGGCTAGAAGCAAAACGCGAACGTGATCGCGCCAAGGAGCTCTATGAACGCACAGTACTTTCAGATCGCGATCTACAACTTGCACTCAATGCACTGACTTCGGCAGAGTCTGCTCATCTGACCGCAAAGGCCGAACTGGTACAGGCCGAGCTTAATCTGGAATACAGCAGCCTGCGCGCACCCTTCGATGCCATTGTATTAAAACGCAATGCCGAAGTCGGCCAGACTGTGGTGTCGGAATTAAAACCAGAAGTGCTTGTAGTTATTGCCGCCTCTGATCAAATGATTGCACGTGGATTAATCTCAGCCAGCCATCTTAATGGCGACATACATGGGCAATCTGCTACAGTTAAAGTTGATGGTCTGTCTTACCAGGGCAAGGTCAAACACATCGGACTGGAACCGGTTAACACAGGCAAACAGGACAAACACTATGAAATTGAAATTGTATTCACCACAGGCCAACGCATCTTAAGAGCCGGACAACAGGCCACCATTAACCTACCATGAGTCAATGCATACGTTGTTATATATCAGGAACAGTACAGGGCGTCTTCTTCCGCGCCTCAACACTTGAACAGGCTCAAATGCTTGGCCTCAGCGGTCATGCAAAAAACATGGGCGATGGCCGCGTCGAAGTCGTCGCCTGTGGCGATGACGTCTGCCTCGAAGCACTTAAGCGATGGCTACAACACGGCCCACGCGGCGCAGAAGTTACAGACGTTGACTGCAACACCTACGAACCCGAAGAACAACCCCGCGGTTTTACCACCAACTAAATAAAAACTCCTGTTCCTTTAATCCCCTCTCCCTCAGAGAGTCGACTGCATGGATATATAAAATAATCTTCAGTTAATTCCCTCTCCCTCTGGGAGACGACTGCATGGATGCAGGAGGTAGAGTAACGCATGGAGCAGTTATCGAGGGTTAGGGTGATGATTCCATGGATGGAATCAGTACGAGCCCATGGATGGGCGAAGGTAGAACAATGCAGGACGATTCCATGGAAGGAATCGGTAGAGTCACGTCAGGAACGAAGACCGAGCAATTGTCGAGAGCAACGTCGGGAACAAGTTGTCGAGGGAATATATTATC
Organism: Gammaproteobacteria bacterium; assembly: GCA_029882235.1. Lineage (GTDB taxonomy): Bacteria > Pseudomonadota > Gammaproteobacteria > UBA6429 > Thiohalophilaceae > JAOULB01. Next base: position 2,364 of record JAOULB010000256.1, read on the forward strand.
AATTAGAGTTTTCATTTAATCACTTCTCCCTCCGGGACAAGCTCATAAAACTAATTAATAGCGCCCCCTCTCCCTCTGGGAGAGGGTAGGGGTGAGGGAGTTAAAATAAATTTATTTTATTTGTTTGGTAATGGGTACAAATCAACAAACCTTTATACCAACAACATAAACAAATTATTGAACACATTTTAACCAACCATTGTGTAAAAAATAACCAACCAACAAATAACACTTTCATAATATTAGATAGCACTAAACCAAATCATCAACAAAACCGCATAAAACAGGCGCACAAAAAAAATCTTGCCATTCACAAAACGCTTATGTAACAATCGTCACACAAAAATAATAAAAAGCATTTTTGCATCTCAACGCCCCCCCCCTGTCGTATGGAGTTGCCTTGATAACACGTTGTCTCAAGGACATAAAACGGAAGAACTAACAGGGAGGCGTTCGGTTTAAAGCCAGACCCTCAAAAGATACCAGTGCGCGACTGCATTGTGCTGTCTGTCGCGCATAAAAAAAGCCAGAACCAACTGGCCGAAATTAATAAACATAACATTGGGTGTGATATGAAAATTACCAAACTATTCTCTGTCCTACTGCTAATCCTGTTTTCGCAATCACTATTTGCCGAAGTTAATCTGAAAAAATTTAAAAAATATGAAGGTGACTTTGATGGTGATGGAATCACTGATGCATTTTATCAGGGCCGACTGAATATCATACCTGTTGAACTTGATGACTTATTTATCCCAATTGTTAAAAAAGAACCTATTCATGCTGTAATCGTAAACGGGGTCGCAACCAAAACACAAATAAATATTCCGTATGACTATCTTGGCTTCAGTTGGTTGTCTAATCACTACAAAGTTCATGTTGCCGATTTTGATGGCGATAAATGTGATGACCTGTTTTTACAGGCAAAACACTCCAATAGAAAAAACTATCTTCTGCATTCAAAGTGTACTGGGAACTTTACTGCACTTGCTCAAGAGCCATGGGGTAATGGCTATTTAGGATTTGACTGGAGTGCGGATAAAGTTGATTTGACAATTGGTTATTTTGACGGCGATCAGCGCGCCGATTTTCAAATCAACTGGACAAGCAACGTGGCATCCAGTGGCTTCTCTGATGGGCCAATAGTTACACAGAAAAATAAAGTTTATGTTTATAGCGATGCTTCAGGTGCGTTTGATTATGCAACGGTTTCTGAAGTCGAAGTGTGGGATATCGAGATCAATAACTCTGCAGCAAGCAATGCCAATATAAGCTACGATGAAAATGCTCTGGCCGTAGGTAAAGTCAACGGCAGCTTTAGCGTCTCTCCAACAGGCGCAGCGGGTTACAATGTACCCATCGTTGTGCCAGCAGGTGTTGGTGGTATGCAGCCTGGCCTGTCGATCAATTACTCCAGTCAGGGAGGCAACGGCCTATTAGGTGTCGGTTGGGGGCTGGGAGGTATATCCAGTATTCAACGTTGCCCACAAAACTATGCGCAAGACGGTGCGCTACGAGGGCTTGAGTTAAACAGTAACGACCGCCTCTGTATGGATGGGCAACGACTTATTGCGGTAAGCGGTTCATACGGAGCATCAGGAACAGAATACCGCACAGAGTC
>JAOULB010000012.1 GCA_029882235.1 Gammaproteobacteria bacterium
ACCAATGATAATGCTGTCGCCATCACCAAACCGATGCGCATCAAAACCCTGACCAATTCTTGTTGAGCCCATACTATCTACTCAGTTTCATTCTGTTGTTGTAAATAATAGTCTGCCAGAGATAAGTCTTCTGGCCGAGTTATTTTAATATTATCGGCATGACCTTCAATCATAATCGGCTTATGACCTGCATATTCCATTGCTGAGGCTTCATCGGTAACCAGAAAACCATCCTCCAGTGCTTTGGTTAATGCCTCCTGTAATTGTTCAAAACGGAACATCTGTGGCGTTAAGGCGTGCCACAAGTTATTACGTTCAACAGTTTCGGTAACAATGTTATTCTTATCACTGCGTTTCATGGTGTCACGAACGGGTACACCAAGCAAACCACCAACAGCATGTTCTTTTAAATCAGCAACAAGTTTCTCCAGATCAGTAGATCGTACACAAGGACGTGCGGCATCATGGACTAAGACCCAGTCATCAGCTGCTGCACTACCGACAAGAGCATTAAGTGCATTCAACACAGAATGACAACGTTCCTTGCCGCCATCAACTGTTTGTACTGGCTTTGAATATTCATGCGCCAGTTTTGACCATTGAGTATCTTCGGCAGAAATTGCCACGACTATGGCTTCTATTGAACCGAGCTGCGTTAGACGTGATAGTGTGTGTTCAATGACCGTTTTATTATTTAGTGTGAGATATTGTTTAGGAATATCAGATTGCATACGGCTACCGATACCTGCCGCAGGAACAATAGCCCAATATCTAGATATCATATTATCTGCCATAAAATACCAATCATCAGGACACCAAATGTACTAGCAAATTGTTAAATACTTGGTGTCTTGGCGACTTGGCGGTGAAATGCAATAGAAATTACTCAACGACCTGTATGAAGGTCTCACCTTCCTTCACCATCCCTAGATCACTCCGCGCCCGCTCTTCAATGGCATCAAGCCCTTGCTTGAGATCGGTGACTTCGGCAGACAGGCCAGCATTTCGTTCTTTTAATTTATTATTCGCCTGCTTTTGCTCATCGACTGTTTGCTGTAAGCGCCAGGCCGCGGTCATACTGCCTTCACCGATCCAGAGATCGTATTGCAACAACACAAACAACAGAATGAGTATTCCGGTTATGATGCGCAAGTTTCGATCTCCTTTTGGCTTAACTGTTTAAATTATAAAACGCCTTTTTACCGGGATAGCTGGCTTTTGATCCCAGTTCTTCACCAATGCGAATAAGCTGATTATATTTTGCAACGCGGTCTGAACGCGACATGGAACCTGTTTTTATCTGACCACAACTTGTCGCAACGGCAAGATCTGCAATGGTTGTATCTTCAGTCTCGCCAGAACGATGCGACATCACTGCGGTGTAACCTGCTTTCTTCGCCATAGCAACGGCAGCAAAGGTTTCGCTTAATGTACCAATCTGATTTACTTTAATCAGAATAGAATTGCCGATATTCTTCTCAATACCTTCTTTGAATATTTCAGTATTGGTGACAAACAGATCATCACCAACCAGCTGGACTTTTTTGCCCAAACGTTCGGTTAACTCTTTCCATCCTTCCCAGTCATCTTCAGCCAGACCGTCTTCAATACTGATAATCGGATATTTATTAACCCAGTCTTCCAGCACATCAATAAAGCCACTCGCGGTTAAGGTTTTACCTTCTGACGCCAGCACATATTTTCCATCTTTATAAAACTCACTACTGGCCGCATCGATGGCGATATAGATATCTTTGCCCGCTTTATAACCGGCTTTATCAATAGCTTCGAGGATCACTTCAATCGCTTCTTCATTCGATGACAGATTCGGCGCAAAACCACCCTCATCACCAACCGCAGTATTCATGCCTTTGCCATCCAGCACTTTCATCAGGGCATGAAAGACTTCCGCGCCCATACGAATGGCTTCATTAATGCTCGGCGCACCAACAGGCATAATCATAAATTCCTGCAGGTCGATGCTGTTGTTGGCATGCTCACCACCGTTGATGATGTTCATCATCGGTACAGGCATGGCATAGGATGATTCCGTTGCCAGATATTCATACAAAGGCTTACCTGCATCAGCAGCTGCGGCTTTGGCATTGGCCATAGAAACCGCGAGTAAGGCATTCGCACCTAACTTACTTTTATTATGTGTGCCATCGAGTTTAATCATGGCATCATCAATTGCCTGTTGATCACTGGCATCCATACCTGTCAGCGCTTTCGCAATTTCATTATTTACATGCCCAACGGCCTTAGTGACACCTTTGCCACCAAAACGGGATTTATCACCATCACGTAATTCAATCGCCTCGCGTGCACCTGTTGATGCACCTGAAGGTACTGCGGCGCGTCCCATTACGCCGGATTCAAGAATGACGTCCGCTTCTACAGTGGGGTTGCCACGGGAATCAATAATTTCTCTTGCTATAATTTTTTTAATCGTACTACTCGACATCGTCGTATTTTTCTCCAACTCTTTTTTACATTAACTCTGATTCAATAAAGCCTGCAGCCTTGACAGTTTTGTCCAGTTCTACAAGCGTCGTTAATAAACGTTCCATCATTGGCAATGGCCATGCATTCGGACCATCACTTAATGCCTTTGATGGATCGGGATGGGTTTCCATAAACAAACCCGATATGCCAGCCGCAACAGCGGCGCGGGCAAGCACCGGTACAAACTCACGTTGACCACCTGATGTGCCACCCTGCCCACCGGGTTGTTGCACAGAATGCGTTGCATCAAACACAACCGGACATTCAGTCTGTCGCATGATCGCCAGCCCACGCATATCTGAGACCAGTGTGTTATAGCCAAATGAGGCACCACGTTCGCAAAGCATGATCTGCTCATTGCCGACTTCACGTGCCTTGGCGACAACATTGCCCATATCCCAGGGTGCCTGGAACTGACCTTTTTTAATATTCACTGGTTTACCCTGACGGCAAACATTCTGAATAAAATTCGTCTGACGCACCAGAAAGGCTGGGGTTTGCATCACATCAACAACAGAGGCCACTTCTTCCAATGGCGTATCTTCATGCACATCAGTTAATACTGGTACGCCAATGTCATCTTTTACTTTTTGTAAGATTCGCAGACCTTCTTCAAGCCCAAGACCGCGAAAGCTTTGTGTAGAAGTGCGGTTAGCTTTATCGAAAGATGATTTATAAATAAACGGAATACCCACTCGATCGGTTATTTCTTTTAACTGCCCTGCTGTATCCAGTGCCAGTTGCTCACTCTCAATGACACAAGGTCCGGCAATCAGGAAAACTGGTTGCCCGATACCGACTTCAAAACCACATAGTTTCATGCATTCACCGATTTGGGTTGGATAGCGTCTTTCTTGTCGCGCGCGGCCTGAACAAAACCACTAAACAATGGATGTCCATCACGCGGTGTAGAAGTAAACTCAGGGTGGAACTGACAGGCAACAAACCAGGGGTGATCAGGAACTTCGATCATTTCCACCAGGCTTTCATCTTCTGATGTACCTGCGATTATCAAACCCGCCTGCTGTAACTGTTCACGGTAGTTGTTATTAAACTCGTAACGATGACGATGACGTTCAGTAATCATGTCTTTGCCATAAAGCTTTCTGGACAACGTACCCTCTTTTAACTTACAAACCTGACCACCCAAACGCATGGTGCCACCAAGGTCAGAATCTTCAGAACGAACTTCACGATTCCCATCCGCATCGACCCACTCTGTTATTAATGCGATAACAGGGTGAGGTGTTTTATCGTTTATTTCTGTTGTATTGGCATTATCAAGACCTGCGATATGTCGTGCATACTCAATGACGGCCACCTGCATACCCAGACAAATTCCCAAATATGGTACTTTATTCTCGCGCGCATATTTTGCAGCAAGAATTTTTCCTTCAACACCACGCTCACCAAATCCACCCGGTACCAGAATCGCATCAACATTATCGAGACAGGCGGTACCATTTTTTTCCAGTTGCTCTGAATCGATGTAGGCAATCTTAACTTTGGTACGTGTATGTACACCGGCATGGATTAATGATTCAGACAAGGATTTATAGGCTTCGGTTAAATCCATATATTTACCCACCATGGCGATGGTGGCTTCACCCGTTGGGTTTTCCAGATCGCTGATAAAACTTTGCCAGTCCGATAAATCGGCCTTGGGTACATTCAATTTGAGTTTTTCAACAACAATGTCATCAAGATGTTGCTCATTAAGCAACATTGGGATTTTATATATGCTATCCACATCGAGCGCCTCAATAACGGCGCGTGATTCAACATTGGTAAACAGTGCTATCTTACGCTTCTCATCTTCCGGGATTGGACGATCAGAACGGCACATCAGGATATCGGGCTGAATACCAATAGAACGTAATTCTTTAACCGAGTGCTGAGTAGGTTTGGTTTTGATCTCACCTGCAGTCGGAATATAGGGTAACAGGGTCAAATGCATAAACAGTGCATTCTCATGTCCGAGCTCAACACCCATCTGACGAATTGCTTCCAGGAAAGGCAAAGATTCGATGTCACCGACGGTACCGCCAATCTCAACCATGGCTACATCCGCACCCTCAGCACCTGCTTTGACAGAGTTTATGATCTCATCCGTAATGTGTGGAATCACCTGCACAGTACCACCAAGATAATCACCGCGACGCTCTTTGCTGATCACGCTTTCATAAATGCGCCCCGTGGTGAAGTTATTCTTTTGCGTCATGGTCGTGCGTACAAAACGTTCGTAATGCCCCAGATCCAGATCGGTTTCTGCGCCGTCATCGGTAACAAAGACTTCACCATGCTGGAATGGGCTCATGGTGCCAGGATCCACATTAATATAAGGATCGAGTTTAAGCAGAGTGACTTTGAGGTTTCGTGCTTCGAGTATTGCAGCCAGGGAGGCGGAAGCGATGCCCTTACCTAATGAGGACACAACACCGCCTGTAATAAATATGTACTTCGTCATCTAATGGCCAGATTTGATTTGGGAACAGAAACACGTCGACTGGACGCGGTTCCCAGGCAATTTGCCAGTGGGATATGCGGCGCTTCAGTCCGGTATATTCTCCTTGTTTTCACCTGATGTTTCAATGGTCTGGGTGCTGCTTATTTTCCACAGAGACCACAAGCCCCTGTTGAGTTGCCACCGTTTGGTAGGGATCGCAAATACAATAGCCTACAACCTGGGCAATTTCGTCTCCCGCATAGATCAAAGGGACATTTGCGCGTTGCCATGGCGGCACCCCCCATTCCTGAAACAGGTTTTTGAGACTATGGTGATGACCTCGACCTACAGGTTTGCAGACTTCACCACCCTGTCGATAACGTACCGTCACTGGCTTATTACGAATATCCAGAGATAAGCCCTTACCCGACTCAAGCTGAGAAACAAGTTGTTGATGCTGTAAATTCAGTGGTTGTTGTACATCCCATTGCCACATCATTGTGTTTGATGCAGCAACTTGTGGCTCGAACGCATAAAGCAGACCGCGATAGCGTCGAACCTCACCACCCGTCCAACTGACGACAGGATTACTATCTGGTCCGGCTGGCAAGACTTCATGCACAATACGATTCAGGTGCTTTGTATCCGGACAACTCAGACCACACACCTCAACCAGCCAGTAGCGTAATAAGTTTCTTCTACGGGCGATGTCTAGATTGCGTAGTGCCTTCACAGCCAACCTTTGGTCTGTAGCTTGCTGATTTTGCCAGTCCTGCTGTGCCAGTTGTTGTAACAGATCAGCACCTTCGGCCAGATGGGTCGATGAACGACTCAGTGTTGCTGCGACCGATGGCCAGCGTTGTTGCAGCACAGGCATGATTGAGTGGCGTAAGAAATTGCGATCATATTTTTGATCACGATTACTGGGATCATTGATCCAGTGCAGGCCATTTTGTTCGGCATAGTTTTCTATGTCTGCACGGGTAAAGTCTAATAAAGGTCGAGCAAGCCAGCCTCCGGCAAAATCAGTACAGACAGGCATGGCGGCGAGGCCTTTCATACCTGCACCTCGTAATAACTGTAATAACAAAGTCTCTGCCTGATCGTCCTGATGATGGGCAAGTAACATCACATCACCCTTTTGCACCACATCTTTAAATGCCTCATAACGTGTTTTCCGGGCAACCTCTTCCTGACTTTGCCCTTTTGCTGCTTTTGCGTTTACCTGAATAATCTGTAATGGAATACTAAGTTCCTCACAAATAGATTGGCAGTGTTGCTGCCAATCATTCGCCTGCGCCTGCAAACCATGATTAATATGCACGGCATTGATTTGAATACCAGATAGTTCTGTCTTTAATGCCGCCATGGCATGCAATAAGACATGCGAATCACAGCCACCACTGAAGGCAATCCAGTAGCGCTGCGTTTGCGGGAATTGAGCCAGGGACTGATAGAGCTGTGCTGGCGAGAATGACATGTGTTTATCCGAACTTATTGTGCCGATATCTTATTGTTCAGTGTAATTTCCGTATTGCATTAAACGTTCATATCGTAAATCAACCAGCTTGTCGGCAGGCAGTTCAGTCAGATGATCAAGCGCATCGTTTAATGCATTTTTGATATTTTGTGCGGTCGCATCAATATCACGGTGTGCACCACCCAATGGTTCACTGACGATGGTGTCGACCAGTCCCAGCTCTTTTAAGCGCGGTGCGGTCATGCCCATGGCTTCAGCCGCGTCCTGCGCTCTGTCTGAACTCTTCCATAAGATAGAGGCACAACCTTCGGGTGAGATAACAGAATAAGTGCTGTATTGCATAATCAACAGGCGATCACAGACACCAATCGCCAGTGCACCACCTGAACCACCTTCACCAATAACTGTACTGATGATCGGTGTCTTTAGCTTGGACATGACAAACAGATTTTTAGCAATCGCTTCACTCTGACCACGTTCTTCGGCATCGACACCGGGATAGGCACCGGGTGTGTCAATAAAGGTCAGCACGGGTAATTCAAAGCGTTCGGCCATTTCCATCAGACGCATGGCCTTGCGATAACCTTCAGGACGCGGCATACCAAAATTACGTTGTACTTTTTCCTTGGTATCACGACCTTTTTGCTGACCAATGATCATAACCGGGCGACCATCAATTCTGGCCAGACCACCAATGATCGCCTTGTCATCAGCGAAGGCGCGATCTCCATGCAGCTCTTCAAAATCAGTGAAGATGCGCTGCACATAATCGAGGAAATAAGGACGTTGTGGGTGTCGTGCTAGCTGCGCAATCTGAGCCGCCTTAAGGCTGGAGAAGATTGATTCGGTCAGTTCACGGCTTTTGGTTTGCAGTCGTGAGATTTCTTCATTCAGATTAATTTCAGAATCTGAGCCGACATAACGCAACTCTTCGATCTTTGCTTCCAGCTCAGCAATTGGTTGTTCAAAATCGAGGAAATTAAGATTCATACTCGTTGTTCACCCATCAAAATATTCAAAATCTAATTATAACACAGCTCATTTTTATAGCATGCGGACAGTGTCGGCACTCCGAATAAATTCTTGAAATATTAATAAATGACTTCGACCTGTTCCTCACCGGCCAGATCACGCAGGCGATGCAGCAATTCATCGGTGGGATGGACCTTCCATTCGGGACCTAATGTCAGAGGAGCGCGCGCATCGGCACGATGATAGTCGATGATGACAGGACAAAAACCCTCTTTATAGGGTGACAGGGTCTGTTGTAAATCAGAGATAAAACCATTGGCCGCTTTTTTCTCATCCACACAGACCTGCAGACCACGCGCAAAGTGCTCGCGCGCCTGATTAATGTCGTAAATATGGCGGGCGCTCATTTTATACCCACCACTATACTCATCCATGCTCACCTCTCCCTCAACCACAATCAGCTTATCCTTGGCGAGCAGATCGCGAAAACGTTCAAAAGGTTCAGAAAAAATGGCCAGTTCGATACGCGCACTGCGGTCATCAATGGTGATAAAGGCCATTTTATCGCCACGACGCGTATTCATGGTCCGCATGGCGATAATTAAACCGGCCACAATCACGGTCTGATTACGGGTCGGTTTCAATTCGACGATGCGTGAGCTGGTAAACCTGGCCAGCTCCGGAAGATAACGATTAATCGGATGACCGGTTAGATACAGGCCCAGGGTCTGTTTTTCATTATGCAGGCGCTGGTCATCATTCCACTCGGGCAATTGATGATAGCTACCCAGCCCCTGCTCCTGGCTGGTCTCAATGCCGAATAAATCCTGAATCCCTACCTGGGAGTCGCGACTGTGTTGCTCGGCAATTTTCAGTGCTGCGGGCAGACTGGCCTGAATCGTGGCACGGGTTTCGCCAAACACGTCCATGGCCCCAGCCATGATCAATGCTTCAAAGGTACGCTTGTTGACCTTTTTCAGGTCAATACGACGACAGAAATCGAACAGATCGGCAAATTCTCCGTTTTGCTCACGCTCGTGAATAATGCCTTCAATCGCGGCCTCACCAACCCCTTTAATAGCGCCCAGACCATAGACGATGGTGCTGACATCACGCGCGGTAAACTGATAGCGACAGACGTTTACGTTGGGCGGTTCGACCTTAAGCTCCATATCGCGACATTCATCAATCAGGGTCACGACCTTGTCAGTGTTGTCCATATCCGCCGACAGCACGGCAGCCATAAACTGAGCAGGATAATGGGCCTTGAGCCAGGCGGTCTGGTAGGAAACCAGCGCATAGGCGGCTGAATGAGACTTGTTAAAACCATAACCGGCGAATTTCTCTACAAGATCGAAGATTTTCGTCGCAAGATCGGGGTCAATACCGTTCTTTTTGGCACCATCTGCGAAAACGGCTCTTTGTTTGGCCATTTCTTCAGGCTTTTTCTTGCCCATGGCACGGCGTAACAGATCAGCGCCACCGAGACTGTAGCCTGCCAGCACCTGTGCAATCTGCATCACCTGTTCCTGATACAGAATAATGCCGTAGGTGGGCTCCAGGATTGGCTTCAGGCTGTCATGCTGGTACTTAACATCCGGGTAAGACACCTTCTCGCGGCCATGCTTACGGTTAATAAAGTTATCAACCATGCCGGACTGCAGTGGTCCCGGCCGGAACAGCGCCACCAGGGCGATAATGTCTTCAAAACTGTCCGGTTGCAGGCGTTTGATCAGGTCTTTCATACCGCGGGATTCGAGCTGGAACACGGCGGTGGTCGCGCAATTCTTAAGTAGTGTGAAACTATCTGGATCATCGAGAGGAATCGTGTTGATGTCGATGGCTGCTTCGCCACTGGCCGCACGTGTAATATTGATCGCCTGTACGGCCCAGTCGATGATGGTCAGTGTACGTAGTCCGAGAAAATCGAACTTGACCAGCCCAATCGCTTCGACATCGTCCTTATCAAACTGGGTCACCAGACTCTGCCCCCCCTGCTCACAATACAACGGGGTGAAATCGGTCAGTTTGGAGGGTGCAATCACCACACCGCCGGCATGCTTACCGGCATTTCGCGCCAAACCTTCGAGTGAGCGCGCCATATCCAGCAGGCCCTGCACCTCTTCATCTGTCTCGTAGAGCTCCTTGAAGGCCTCCTCCTGCTCCAGCGCCTTGTCCAGTGTGATACCAATTTCGAAGGGGATCAGCTTGGCAATGCGATCGACAAAGCCATAGGGATGGCCAAGTACGCGCCCCACATCCCGGACCACCGCCTTGGCCGCCATGGAGCCGTAGGTAATGATCTGCGAGACCTTGTCACGGCCATAGTGTTCAGCCACATAGTCGATGACCCGATCTCGACCTTCCATACAGAAGTCGACATCGAAATCCGGCATAGAGACACGTTCAGGATTAAGGAACCGTTCGAACAGCAAATCGTATTCAATCGGGTCAAGATCAGTGATGGTCAGCGCATAGGCCACCAATGAGCCTGCCCCTGAACCACGTCCTGGCCCCACGGGTACGCCATTTTGTTTGGCCCATTTGATGAAATCGGCAACGATGAGGAAGTAGCCGGGAAAACCCATTTCGTTGATCACGCCGAGTTCTAGCTCAAGGCGATCTTCGTATTCCTTTTTCTTCTCCGCATAATCGGGCTGTGCGGGATCCAGTATGGTTTGCAGCCTGTTGGTAAGCCCTTCTCTGGATTCTCGTGCGAGAAACTCATCGATGGTCATCCCCACAGGGACGGGATAATCAGGCAGGTAATTCTCTCCCAACGTCAGTGTCAGGTTGCAGCGTTTGGCGATTTCGACAGTATTGGCGATGGCCTCTGGAATATCGGCAAACAGTTCACACATTTCCTCTGGCGTACGCAGATATTGCTGTGGGCTGTAACGGCGTGGTCGACGTGGGTCATCGAGGGTTCGGCCATCATGAATACAGACACGTGCCTCATGAGCTTCATAGTCACTGGCCTGCAGGAAATGGACATCATTAGTCGCGACAACGGGAGCATCATGCCGCAGTGCCAGCTCAATGGCGGCCTGGATATATTCATCTTCACCGGGGCGGCCTGTACGTTGCAGCTCAAGGTAAAAACTATTTGGGAAAAGCTGCTGCCAATCGTTGAGTAAACCACTGGCATCTTCTGTTCTGCCCGCCGCTATGGCCTGGCCAATATCGCCAGTCCCCGCTCCTGACAGGGCAATCAAACCATGGCTATAACCTTCGAACCAGCGTTTATCGATCATCGGCAGGCCACGATGCTGTCCTTCCTGATAACTGCGTGAGATCAGGTGCGTCAGATTTCGATAACCTTCATCGTTTTTGCACAACAGGACCAGGCGTGATGGATGGTTGCTATCATCTTCATTCAGTACCCAGACATCGGCACCAATAATGGGTTTCACCCCCGCCGCCATAGCGGCGCGATAAAACTTCACCATGGCAAACAGATTGCCCTGATCCGTCACCGCAATGGCCGGCATACGATTTTCAGCTGTGGTGCTGGCCAGCGGTTTGATGCGGATCAAGCCATTGGCTAAAGAATACTCAGTGTGTAAATGAAGATGAATGAATGAGGCCTGCATAGCCGACAAGTTTCAGGCCATTTGCCTCGTCATGCAAGAGTTGACTTTTAATAGAATGCTCGAGAAAGAACTGGATCAAACACTTAGAGGAAAATTAATTTGATTTAACGGTTGCCTGTCTGGTTAATACTTCATCAGTTTGGGTGTTATCCGTGTTTTCTCGCACCTGGGTACTGATATCGGTACGGATGAGTTCGACCCAGAATACTGAGCCCTGCCCCTCGGTACTGGAGAATCCCAGCACACCACCCATCATTTCAACCAGACGCCTGGTAATCATTAAACCAATACCTGTTCCTTCCACTTCACGCTCTTCAGCACCCAGACGGTTAAAGGCTTCAAATATTTCTGACTGGCGTTGTTCTGGTATGCCACAACCCGTATCAACAACATTAATGCGGATGCGAGATAAGCTATATGCCTCAACTGAAACCGTCACCATGCCGCCCTTGTTGTTATATTTAATCGCATTTGAGATCAGGTTTAGCATGATCTGTCGCAATCGCGTGATGTCTGCGTTAACTTTAATTTGCTCACCGCCTTCCATCACATAATCCAGTTTTACATTATAAGCTTCTGCCATGGGTAACATCAGAGAATAAGACTCAAGCAAACAATCGGTTAATTCAACCTCTTCCAGGCAGAGTTTCATTTTCCCGGCTTCAATACGCGCTAGGTCTAGCACTTCATCGATCAGTTCCAGTAAATGACTACTTGCACGTAATATTTCGCCAACACTATCATGTTGATGTTCTGGCAATGGGTGATCTAGATCCGACTCGAGTAACTGGGTAAAGCCTATAATGGCATTCAGGGGTGTTCTTAACTCATGACTCATGCGTGAGAGAAATTCTGATTTAGCTCGATTAGCCTGTTCAGCCAGGTCTTTTTGTGTTGCCAGATCACGTTCAAGCTCTTTCCTTCTTGTTGTTTCCTGTACTACACCCAGCATACGTATTGGCTCGCCCGCCTTATCCCGAATGACGTTACCACGTTGTAATAACCAGTGAATTGAGCCATCAGGCCAGGCTACTCGATGTTCGATATCAAGATCACATTTACCCTCAATACAGTCCTGAATGGCCTGTTTCACATTTGCGGTATCTTCTGGGTAGATGCATTCAATGAGCATTTTATACGCATCTGCATTGCCCGGAATTTTCGAGTCACTTAATCCCAATAGTGACGCAATCGGCTCTGACCAGAACATGCTTTCTGTTTTAATATCCAGATCCCAGGTACCAATATTGGCAAATTTCTGACTTGAACGTAGTCGCTCTTCTTTATCACCCAGTTCAATTCGTTGTTGTTTATTCTCGGCAAGCGCAGACTGTAGCTCGCTGTAAATCCTTGTTAACCAACGCGCTCTTTTTACGCGAAAAGACACTGCATTAATCAGATGCATAGGTACGACAGGTTTCGTTAAAAAGTCATCGCCCCCCATTCCCATTGCATAAAGTTGTTTGTCTGTGTCATTCTCTGTTGAGAAAAAAACAATCGGTAAGGTCACGTAGAGATCGTCCTGCCGAATCACTGCCGCAAGCTCCAGCCCTGAGCACTGCGGCATATACACATCCATCAGTACAATATCTGGTTTAAAGCGATCAAGCGTTTCTAGTGCAACTAAGGGATTATTGACAATTTCAGTGGTCATGCCCGCACCCTGTAATAGCACGGCATAATATTCTGAAAGAATTTTATCATCATCAACAATCATAACTCGGTAAGGCTGAGTGGGTACTCTTCGAGTCAGTCCATCAAGTGTGCTGCTTAAACGTTCTACGTTCACTGGTTTGGAAAAATAACGCGTTGCGCCTGCCTTTACTGCGGCCAACCGAGCGGTAACATCTGTGCGCTCCGAGATAAAAATAACCGGGGGTAGTGATTTATACTCATGCAAAAGATTGGAGATACTGGTTGCACCTGCCTCATTATTCTCAGGAAACATAATATCCATAATAATTGCTGAAGGCACTTGCTGCTGGAATGCTTGTTGAAACTCATCCAGACCATGAAAAACTTTTACATTATAATTGTCTTTCGATAGCTCTATCGCAAGTTTTTCAGCTGTATGTTGATCATCTTCAACTAGGTATATGAGTTGTTGTTTTTGTTCATCAAGCGAAATCATGATCGGTTCTACAGATTCATCGGCATAATCGCCTTGCCGTGCTTCCTTTAGTAAGGAGCGAATCAGTAAATCAACCGTTTCCGTATCGGCGGCAGTTATTGGCTCGCATGATTCAAGCTGTAGAATAATTTTTTCTTCAATTGTACGTGCGAGATCACTAAGTTTTGTTGCACCAAAGGTAGCGCCAGATCCGGCCAGGCTATGAGTGGCATAATGTAGTGAAGTGAGTGCGGTTTGACTGGAATTTATTTTTACATCTTCCCAAAGCTGGGAAATACCTTCTGCTTTCTCAGGTAGTTCGGCATAGTAAGACTTTCTTAACGCAGAAATGCGTTGCTCAATGCTGCGGCTGGTCTCTATCTCCATATTATCTTGCCCAGTTATTATTTCCTCTAGATTAATAATACTTTATAACCCACAGCATCAATCAAGTATATAAATCCAGCGGTAAATTTAGCACCCATGTCACACATTTTTACAATCTGATAGAGACAACTAAATGCTAAGCGTTTTAGTGTCCTGATAAGTGACGACTCATGTCACCAAACTGGGTTTTAAGAAAGTCCATCTGATCGGCAAGTATTCGTCGATTGCGTAGCGCCAGATACTCGGCAATATTTGGCACATAGGGAATGGCTAATAAAGGCATGTTTGCCTGCTCCGGTGTACGACCCCCTTTATGGGTATTACAGCGTTTGCATGCGGTTACAACATTGGACCACAGATTTAGCCCACCCTGTGAAATAGGAACGACATGATCACGAGTAAGCTCTGATTCTCGAAATTCACTACCGCAGTACATGCACAGGCTGTGATCACGACTAAACAATTCACGATTATTTAATGGGGGTATTGCCTGTTTCTGGTGTCGTTTATATTTACCCTTAACGGCAATAATAGAATTGATTTCGACAATGCTTTGTCGACCCGTCAGGCGTGAAATACCACCATGGAGGGGAAAACTGTGCTCACCGGCAGTCCAGGCCACCATTCCTTTTGAATATACGTTGACCGCTTCCTGCCAGGGAATCCACTTTACTGGTTGGCCAGAGATATCTAGCCTGAGTATTAATGGAATTGTCATGTATTACTCCCGCTATTGTTATAGTTTTAGTCCGGTATGTTTATACCGTACCTTGCGCAAGCCTTATATTCAATATCGGCAATTCACAAAAAAACATTTAGCTTTTAATTTTCAAGCACAAGTAACTTCTTAATCGGACCATATGAACAACGATGAATCTCCGTCACACCCAGCTCCTGCAAGGCCTGCATATGCAATTTTGTCGGGTAACCTTTATGTTTGGCTAGACCATAACCGGGATATTCTTTATCGAGGGCATACATCTCTTGATCACGTGTCACTTTTGCAATTATCGAAGCCGCGCTTATTTCCTGCACCTTGCTATCACCTTTAATAATGGCCTGAGCAGGACAATCGACCTGAGGAAGCTGATTGCCATCAACAAGAACAGTACCCGGGCGAGTGGCTAAAGCCTCAACAGCACGTTTCATTGCCAATAGGCTGGCCTGCAGGATATTGATTTGATCAATTTCATTGACCTCGGCACGCCCCACTGCCCAGGCAAGTGCATTTTGCTTGATTTGCTCAAACAATGAATCTCGCCTAGTTTCCGATATGGCTTTGGAGTCCATCAAACCGTCGATGGGCCTTGCAGGATTGAGGATCACCGCAGCCGCAATAACTGGCCCCGCTAATGGCCCGCGCCCAGCTTCATCAACACCGGCGACCAAACCAGTTAGACGTGTGATATCTACTTCAGTCTGCCCGACTACTTTAGCCCCCATTTCTCCCCCTAAATTAAAATAAGATTATTGCCACATTGAACTATATTAGAAACGATGCGAAGATAGCCTGCATAATAATTAATCTTTCCGCTATAATTTCGTGATGCTTGAAAACCGCACCTGCTTAGCAGTAACCATACCCGAGTATTTAATATGAGTAAAATCCGCACAGCCGTGGTCGGCGTGGGCTATTTGGGCAAATTTCATGCCCAGAAGTATGCGGCCTTAGCCGATTCAGAGCTTGTTGCTGTATGTGACCACAGCAAAGACATTGCCGAGCAAGTAGCCAAAGAATGTAACACCACTGCTGAGACTGATTTTACCAATCTTATCGGCAAAGTTGATGCGGTCAGTATTGTCGTCCCAACACAAAAACACTATGAAGTTGCAAAACAGTTTCTGCAAAACGACATTCATGTGTTATTAGAAAAACCGATTACTGCGACTGTCGAAGAAGCGCAGGAACTTGTTGATATTGCCAGAGACAAACAGCTTGTTTTTCAGGTTGGTCATCTGGAA
>JAOULB010000257.1 GCA_029882235.1 Gammaproteobacteria bacterium
ATGCGCGCAACATGTTCACATTCATGACAGAGGCATCGATCACCTCACCATCCAATACCGCAATTTTTTCTTTTAATAACTGAGTGGCGCCATCATCTTTGACGAGCTCGATGCTTAGGTCACCGGCCTGTTCAATAACAGCAGATTTTTCACTGCCATGAAAATCACCTTCCTGCATTGAGGCGATCGATGTTCTGGAATCAGCCGACCACGCACCCATCGAATGGGGATGTTTTTTCGCATATTCTTTCACTGCACCCGCCACACGCCGATCAGAATTCCCTTCACGTAATACCGGGTTCACCGCACTACCGAGCACTTTGGCATAGCGAGCCTTAATTTCTTTATCTGCATCAGTGGCTGGATCTTCAGGATAATCAGGAATGTCATAGCCCTTGCCCTGCAGCTCCTTGATCGCAGCCTGCAGCTGCGGTACGGAGGCACTGATATTTGGGGTCTTGATGATATTGGCCTCAGGTGTCTTCGCCAGCTGACCCAGCTCACTCAGTGAATCGACCTGTTTTTGCGCATTGGTTAACTTATCGGGGAAATTAGCAAGAATCCGTCCAGCCAGGGAAATGTCGCGGGTTTCAACCATGATTCCTGCAGTCCGGGTAAAGGCCTTCACAATCGGCAAAAAGGACTGGGTTGCCAGCGCAGGGGCTTCATCAGTCTCAGTATAAATAATTCTCGATCCAGACATAAATGACTCTCTGAAATTATTGATTTAATGACGACTCCGCCACATGAGCGGAACATTATATTTCAGAAATGGTTCGGGTCATAGCCCGATTGGGCAATCGGACTAGTGACTATCTCGGGGAGATTAGAAATTGCGTATTCTCAGTGCCTGGCCTTATCACCCCAGATTTCCTGCAAACGACGATCGCGACCACAGGCAGTGCGATAAAATTTATAGCGAATTGGATTGCGTTTGTAATAGTCCTGATGATAACTCTCACTCCCTTTAATGGGGTAAAAAGTTGCGGCATTGAGAATTGGCGTCACTACCTTTTGACCAGGAAACTGTTTAACCACTTTTTGCCGAGATTGCTCCGCCAGTTTTCGCTCTTGCTCATTTGCGACGAAGATGGCACTCAGATAGCTATGGCCCTTATCACAAAACTGGCCACGTGCATCAAAGGGATCGATATTCACCCAATAATGATCGAGCAAACCCTGATAACTGATTTTGTTCGGATCATAGGTGATCTCAACGACCTCATAGTGTCCAGTATGATCACCGTTGTATGATGGATTTTTTATAGTACCCCCACTAAAACCAGATACTACATCGGTCACACCTTCGAGTTTTTCAAAGTCGGCTTCCATACACCAGAAACAGCCACCAGCGAAAATGGCTTTATCAGCCGTAGCACTGGAAATAAAACACAACAATCCAGCAAATAACAAAACCATCTGTTTGATTTTCATACACCACCTCACATCAATCGAAACCACATGATTCTGTATATTGCTTAAATTGCAGGGCCAAATCATCACAAAAGCATCACGAAAACTGAGAAAAAAAGATATATAAGATTGCACGAGGGAAGAAAATACTGGTATCAGACATCTGCAACGGGCAGACGAAAATAGAATCTTGCCCCTTTACCCTGTTCTGTCTGATAACCAATTTCACCATTCATTTGTTCGATAATATCTTTACTAATACTTAATCCCAAACCCGTTCCGCCCGCCAGACGTGTTGTAGATCCATCTGCCTGTCTGAAACGCTCAAAAATATGCTGTTGAAAATCGTCTGGAATGCCTTCACCGTAATCCTGCACTGATACCTCGATCATACTATCTATTCGCTGCAAAGATATTTCAACATCAGACCCATTGTGAGAAAACTTGGCTGCATTGGAAAGCAGATTAGCCATAACCTGTAGCAGCCGATGTTGGTCCGCATTGACAATGGCCATTTTCGATTTGTCTTCTAAGATCTTATATTTCACAGCATGCTTGGTTGCATAGGCCTGGTTATTCTCTACCGATTCTCGCAACACATCCCACATATTCACTGGTGACATCTCATATTTCATTTTACCTGAAACAATCTTCTGACTATCAAGCAAATCATTAACCAATGAAACTAACTGAATGCTATTGTTATACGCAACATCAATAAGCTGCTGATTATCTCCGTTCAAAACTTCTTTATTTTCACTAGAAAGCAAACTCAGCGTCCCATAGATCGCAGTTAAGGGAGTGCGCAGCTCATGACTCACTGTTGCGATGAACTCATCTTTCATACGTTCGATCTGTTTGCGCTCAGATATATCCTGCGCAACACAAACTATCCAATGTGGCTCACCCTTATGGTTATGCATAAGAGAGGCTGAGAAAGACACGGGGATAATGCTATCATTTTTCTGTCGGAAGCTTGTTTCCTGTGCAACCAAATCCCCCTTATCAAGCACCTCTTGCAGCCACTGACTTATCGTTTCTTCATCTTCGATGATAAGGTCAAAAAGTTTTGAAGATAATAAATGTGATTTTCCTTCCCCTAGAAGATGACAAGTTGCCGCATTGATCATTGATATAGTGCCATCCAGATTCAGAACGATAAGTGCATCGTTCATACTTGCGATAATATTATCGAGAAAATCTTTAGAGACCGTGGTTTCACGTAAACGTTGAACCATTTCCTGAAACTCAGTCGCCAGAAAACCAATTTCGTCCCGACGCGAGAATGATAGCTGTATATCATACTGTCCATGCCCCACATCCTTGATCTTTGTGGCCAGTTCTTTGATAGGGCGTGTAAAACTCCTGGCTAACATGGCCGATAACACTATGCCGATAATAATAAAGACCAGCGTCGCCAGTAACATACTATATAATTGGCGTCGTTCATCTTTACCACTTAAACCTGTCAAAGTTAAATTTACCTGGGCAATTTCGGCGTGAATCCCCTCTGTTGACATCTCAACTAACACTGTACCGAGACGCAGATCACCCAAAAGAACAGGCATAGCGACATAGAAAACATCTTCAGTCATGTGAGCTAGCAGCTCGGATGAAGTAAGCGCCTTATCACTGATTTTTGTGGAAGAGCGTTTACCGAGTCCAGGAATGCCTTCTATACCATCATGGACAATGAAGCCCGCCTTGTCGAGCACATGCACATGCGTCACATCCTGCTGATGTTTTGCATTTAATAACAGTTGATAAATGGCCTCCATATCAGAGTGATACAAAGGATTGATGAGATTATCCGCCAGCAACCGAGCAATAATTTCACCTCGACTTTTTAACTGTGCGTGTAACTCTCGCTCCATCTCTGCTTCAGAGGTTTGTGTTAATGCGCTGATAGTGCTTCTTGTCTGAATAAGTAAGAGCGTACCAAGGCCGATCACAATCACAAGTACGACAGCGGTAATTAGAATCGTGTATTGCCCCTGAAGGCCAAGTTTCATTGCAATCTCGCCTTATGCATGGTTTTAAACATACGCCGCGCCTGTTTCATACTCTCGGCTGGTACCCTTTTAATGCTGTCAAACTTACTGGTCTTTCCGTAACTCTTTAAAACTGCTTTGGCCGCAGAATCTTTATTCGCTTGTAACAGAATTTTTTTCAGTCTTGCCTTAATAAGCGGTGACAATCCATTACGCACAATCTCAACTGCTCTTGGCACTTCGACTGTTTTGTGAAAAATCCTCATCGATTGACGACTTTTCTTTGGGGTATCTTTATCGTTTTTCCAGTTCAAGTTACTGTAGGCACCCGCATCCACCAGCCCCTTGTAAACCCAGGTGGACAGATTAAGTTCATTTCTGGAAAAAACGTAACCAACCTTACCTACAGGTACGGCTTGCCCGGGTGATTTTAATTCAACCAACGGTAAGCCTGCAGACAACAGTTCTGCCACAGGTATAAAATAACTTGAAGTGGATCCTGCATCCTCAAATGCAATGGTC
>JAOULB010000258.1 GCA_029882235.1 Gammaproteobacteria bacterium
ATATCAATAACTGGATTCCGGCCTTCGCCGGAATGACACTAACTAAATCGAGTTGTGATAGGGGGAAATATTAAAACAAACTCCACTTTCTTTCCAATTCAGCTAAACCCTTTAACAGTGTCGGTGCTGGATGCAAAAAAACCTTCCCATCCAACGGCACTATCTTCACCGGAACTTTGGGTAGAATAAGATTACATCTAGAATTAAGTTTACGCTCAAAAATAAACAAAATATCCGGCTCAAAAGTATTCAGCAGGGTGGTGATTTCTTCGATCTCGTTGCCGGGTTTGAGGTGGCGGATTTTGTTATGGCTTTCAACCATTTTGAAGTTCATTTGTGTGAACAGGTCATAAAGCCAGGTTTGTTTGCCAAACGAATATGGATTGCCGCTGCAGGAGGAGAGCAGCAAGGCTTTTTTGTTTTTGCCGTTGATGGCTTTTGTCTGTTTTGATACTTCTTTTTTAAAACTAGCAACCTTTTGTTTTATATTTTTTATCTTTACCACTTTGCCAATAGTGTGCAGGTTGTTTTCGATTTCCGCCATGCTATTAAAGCCATCGAGTCGGTAGTACTTCATTCCTTTGGGGGTGGCTTTGGCCATGTCTTTATCGGTGATCCAGTTGGCGGTGAAGATGACGTCGGCCATGAGGTCATCGATGGCTTTGGTATCGGGATCGAGGATGCCACCGGTATGGGGTCGGTTTAATGTGTCGTAACGACTGACGCCGACAATACACTTCTCAAGTCCTAGCCATTGCAGGCTATGAGTGATGTAGGGGGACTGGCTAATGATGCGTGGACATTCTGCTGCTTGCACGTGCTGTGCGAGCAGCAGGAGTACACCTAATATATAGTGGCGCATGGAATTACTGGTTTTCTGTCTCTTTCAACCGGGCTGGTTGCCACAACACCTCTTCCCCATTTTCATGTCGCGCCAGTACACGGGCGATGACGAAGAACAGATCCGAGAGTCGATTTAAATAGGCCAGAGCAGGGGGATTAACTTCATCCTGTTTACTCAGTGTATAAGTACGGCGCTCGGCGCGTCGGCAGACGGTTCTGGCTAAATGACAATGTGATGTCGCCAGTCCTCCTGCAGGTAGAATAAATTCTTTTAGATAAGGCAAGTCGGCGTTATATTTGTCGAGCGTTTCTTCCAACCAGGCCGTACGTTCCATTGTAATAATGTTTCGATCGGGCATGACCAGTTCACTACCCAGGTCAAACAGGTCGTGCTGGATTTCCAGTAATAACTGATAGATGTCAGCTGGAATGTCATAGGCCATGACGGTGCCGACTACACTATTGCATTCATCAACAGTGCCAATGGCTTCGATGCGAGCATCGTCTTTTTCTATTCGTGCACCCCCGCCGATTCCGGTTGAGCCTTTGTCACCGGTACGGGTATAAATTTTTGATAGTCGATGTCCCATGTTTAACCTCGTTGTAATTGATAAATTACCGGTAGTTCAAACTGTTTGGTTTTAAAAAGTGTTTGTTGGATTTCAATTTTACCCAGTTTGCCCAGCGCATTTACTGCTGAGTTATCAAGCAGGGCATAGCCGGAACTCTGTTTGATTTTAACCTGCTGGATCTGGCCCTGATCATTAATCAAAAAAACCAGTAGCACACGACCTTGCCAGCCTTTTTTACGAGCAAGGGATGGATAGACAAAGTGCTGCGCCAGTTTTTGTTTTAACTGATTTAATATCGACGCATAGGCGAGCTGTGATTGTTCCTGCTGAGATGCCACGCTCTGTTCGGATGTGGCTTCTGTATCACTCGTTTTTTGTTTCGCCAGTGGTCGAACTTTCTTAACAACAGCTTTGTTGTCACTGAGTTTTATCGGACTCAGTTTGATGGCAATCTGCTGGCCATCCTGATCAGGTACCGTAATTTGATAGCTTTGATTGCCGATAAACCAGACAAAATGTAAAGCCAGGGACAGAACAATAAAAACAGCAAGTCGATTGTTGACGAGATATGCTTTCATGTCCTATCCCCGTTAAGAGCTACAGGCCCTGATAATGAACCGAGACAAAGGCGCTGGAGCCAGCGGTGTTATAACCTTTTACTGACTCATAGTCTTTGTCGAGCGCGTTCTCTATTTTTGCACGCAGTGACCATTCTTTCGCAAAAGTATAACTGGCGCGAAGATCGACGAGCATATAACCACTGACGCGTTCTTCATTGGCGGCATCATCAAAGTGTTCACCCTGACCATTCAGCGTGACACCATAGTTGAATTTTCCACCGATATTGTCAATTGAGAGTCTTGCCATTTCCTTTGCTCGACGACGTAGGATATTGCCAGTGGCTTCATCACGTGGGTCGGTATAGGAGAGATCAATCTGATGTTGCCAGTTACCCATACGACGCTTGCTTGTAACCTCAAGGCCTCTGATTTTTGCTTTATCAACATTTGTTGGGGTGTATCTGAAATCAGCATCAGAGCCCCAAACGATTAAGTTTTTAACTTTAGTTTCAAACAGGCTGACTTGCCAATGACTGCCTCGTAAAGCTATCTCAGCAGTTTTTGATTCTTCAGGTTTCAGGTTTGGATTACCATAGCTAAATAAACCATCTGGCCAGTAGAGGTCGTTAAAGGTTGGTGCACTAAAGCCAGTACCATAATTAGCAATCAGCCGTACTTTGCTATTCAGTTTCATACCCCAACCAACATTACCTGTAGTGTGAGTGCCAAAGGCTTCGTTGTCATCGACACGCAGCCCAACAATAAAATTACTTTTATCGCCAGACCAGTCATATTGAGAAAAGAGTGCAGTGTTTGTTCTTTCTTTTACATCGTAATTTGTTGAGCCGTCAATTTCGTCAAGACTATAGTCGAGACCGGCAGTGATAGTATTTTTGTCATTAAGAGAAATATTATTTTGCCAGGAAAGAAGAGTACGATCTGTTTCAAACAGACTATTAGTTGATATGCCATCTGCGTACTCATCAAACACATCTTTGCTCAGACCAGCTTGTATGCTCATTTGCCAGTTATCACTCGCAGAAAAGTCGGAACTGATTTTAAATGTACTTTGTTCAAAGTCACCAGAGTAGTCACTAACAGGATCAAATCTGTTGTCATATTCATTCGTGCCCGTGGTGCTGGTTGCATTGATGCTAAAGTTTGCCGTTGTGCTTAACTTTTGTTTGTAGGCAAAGCTGGCAGAAAGATTTTCATAACCGTCTTCATCAGCATTGTTACCTTTTAAGGCACTAAATCCATCAGATTTTGTTTGACTCACCTGCAGGTTTAGCTGGGTCTTGTCATTGATGCCACTAAAGCCACCGCCAATCTCAGTTGTGTTATAGCGACCATAACCGATATGCCCATTACCAACTGATTTTTTGCTACCTTTCTTAGTGAAAATCTGAATCACACCACCAATGGCTTCTGAGCCATAGAGTGAAGAACGCGGCCCACGAACGACTTCAATACGTTCGATTTGTGAAACAGGAATATCTTGCAGTGAAACGGTGCCCAATGTCGCTGAACCAATCTTGAGTCCATCAATCATCACTAGCACATGGTTTGAATTTGTGCCGCGCATGAACAGGCTGGTTGATTTACCCAAACCGCCACTATTACGGAACAACATACCAGCATGACCCTGAAGTAATTCCTGCACACTGGAGGCCTGACTGCGTTGAATGTCGGCTGATGTTAAAACGGTGACAGATGCCAGTGAGTCATCAACGGTTTGTGCCGTACGTGTTGCGGTTACAACAACCGCGTTTTGATCTTCAGCGTGAAGCGATGGCAAATTTGATAAGAACAAGGCGCTGCCGAGCAGGCCAGTTAGAGCTGGTTTCATTTTTATCTTCCTCAATTAAACGCACACCCGCGCGGGGTACTACTTTTGTGTGCGGAGGAAAATACGAACAGGGGTAAGCTGCTCAGTACG
>JAOULB010000259.1 GCA_029882235.1 Gammaproteobacteria bacterium
GACAGGGCGCGAACAAAGCCAATGCCCACCAGTTAACCAGTAGCCAGGAAGCGTTATGTGGGCAATGTCATCGTAGTGCTCTGGAGCTTAGTCATCCAAGCGGCTTTGCGCCCGGTCGGAAGTTAAGCAAAGAATTTCCACTCGACTGGAAGGGTGATATGACCTGTAGTACCTGTCATGACATCCACCAGGGCAAAAAAGGACTGTTACTCGGCAATAAAAAGGGCAAAGCATTTTGCCTGAGTTGTCATGAGCAGCGCTTTTTTGATCAAATGGCCGATGCAGGTGTGTCTATTCAGCGTCGTGGACATTTATCTGCAGCAGAGAACCCAGCAATCCGTGAACTGGATAAGTATTCGATCCAGTGTCTCGAATGTCATATGGAACGAGGTGACGCGCCACGCGTCATGATCGATGCACGCGGAGTACTTCGCCATGCGGGTGGTTCAGTCAATCATCCCATTGGTGCGGACTATGCGAAGGCAAGACAAAAGAGCAGTTATCGTCCCATTTCGCAATTAAAGGCCTCGATCATTATGCCGCAAGGTCGGATCAGTTGTGTGTCCTGCCATCTTGGTTATAGCAAAAAGCATGGTGAACTGGCGATACCGAATACCCGTTCCGCACTGTGTATGGAGTGTCATGACATATGAACCAGCAGCAAGTACATCAGCATCGTCGTCATAAACGCCTGATCGATAAAAAAGTACAGGGCCAGTTTCTTACTGTGCTGGTTTTAATTGAAGTGGCGATTTTTGCAATAGGGATGTTTGTTATTTATCAGGAAATGCATGCGGCAGTGGAGAGTAATCTATATCGAGTGCATCAGATCGCAGACGATGGTCGGCCGCTATTAATAATGGCGATGCTAATGATTATCCCGTGGGTGATCGGCATCAACATTATTTTGCTTATTATCGCGGCACGCATCTGGCAACGAAATATTCAGGTGATTGTGACAGACTTGCAGGATATTCTAAGCAGGGTCAAACAACTGGATCTGCGCGGTTACCATATTCATGCCGAACATCATGAGGTATTACAAAAAGCTGACCGTTGGTTTGAAGTGGAACGAGAACGTTATCATCGATTGCATGTTGAAGCCGTTGATTTGCCCTCAGGTCTGGAACAGATTTCTACAGAGCAAACAACTGAAATAAGAAATCGTTTAATCACTATTCGTAATATCCTGCCTGGACATTAAACACGCCGTTCGTTGTTACGTAAGTAGCAAAAAAGTAATCCTGCCATAACGCCATAGATAAAGCCGCCCGGAAAGATTAGCAATAGATAGCCTGTCTCTGAGAAGGACAGGGGACTAAACAGGTAAGCCAGAAGATTGGCCAGCAATGCCAGCAAGCCAAGTAGCAGACCGCAGCGCACCGGTGTTGATCGCTGGAATAGCTGTTGACGTGTGCTTTCTAATAAAAAAATAAGACAGGCAATACTCCAGCTTAAGAGTAGATAAGAGAGAAACAGAACTATTCTCATCTGGATTTCACCTGCGACAGAAATCAACCCTGTTTGTACTGGCACCATACCCAGCCAGATACCGCCAATGAGAAAGACAGACTGTGTTTGTGTGTAATTTCTATTCATCCAAAATTATTCGAATAACATACTTGCTACTAACATATCAGATATTTACTATCAGAACGGACAATTGTGGTATTTTACTGATTAAAATAGTTATAAATATCAAATGCTTATAATTCATAATGTGTTTTGATTAAAAAACGTCCAAGTTGTTGACATGGATCAATGCCGGAGTGTGGCGATAAGCGCATAAATGAGCCATACAATTTAGTAAGAAATCAAATAACACAAGCTGAACCAGGCAACCCAACCAGGAGGCAATTATGAAAAGTCTGGCACTAAATCTAAAACTTTATCTCGCAGGGGCTGTATTGACGATTTCTGGTCTGACGGCTGGCCAGGTCTGGGCTGAAACAATCACCGGATCGGCGCATGATTTTTCCGGCCGGACCTATACGGGAGGACAGATTTGTGTGACCTGTCATACCCCACACAGATCGGATGTCTCAGTAACTGATGCACCGTTGTGGAACCACGAGAACACTGTAGAGGTTTATACGGTCTATGATAGCCCTAGTCTGGATGCAACAGTGTCCCAGCCTGGTGGGGCATCGAAGCTTTGCCTCTCCTGCCATGATGGTTCAATCGCGGTCGATAGCTTTGGCGGCACTCAGTCTGCAGGAAATACGGAGTTCCTGATTGGTCCTAAGGCAGTGGGCGCAGATGGCCTGAACAATGACCATCCGATCTCATTCACTTATGATTCTACACTGGCATCAACCGATGGTGCACTGTTTGACCCTAGTGTTAAAACTGTAACCATTGGTTCAGGTGCAAAGACCAAGACTGGTACAATTGCCGAAGTGATGCTGTCTAACGGTAATCTGCAGTGTAGCTCCTGCCATGATGTGCACAATAACTTCACTTATGCACAAACTGGTAGTCGTCTACTGAAAGTAACAGATGCGGGAAGTGCAATCTGCCTGACCTGTCACGACAAGTAAGGTAAACTTACCCAGGCCCCACTTCCTTCTGGTCATCCTTAAGGAAGGGGGCCTTAGTTTTGCCCAGTCAATTTAGTCGGGTTTATAGTAGAGGTGATTTTGTGGAGGATAATATGTGCGTCATGCGACATAGCAATTTGCCAATATTGCAGCGATGCGGAGTTTTATTTTCGATCATCATCGTATTACTCACTGCAACGGCCTGTACTGGTCCGGTTAGTAAAGATGGGCCGATATTTTTTCCAAATCTCCCCAATCCTCCACGTATACAACATCTTCGCTCGTTGTCTTCGCTAAAAGATCTGGGAGGCGGAGGAGGCCTGGCCGAGTTTGTGCTTGGAAAGACTGCAGATGAAGCGCTGGTTAATAAACCCTATGGCGTGGCGATGCATAAAGGCAAACTCTATGTGGTCGACACTCGTGGTCCGGGCTATGTCGTGCTCGACTTGCAAAAGAAAACTCGAACCTTGATACGTGGTGGTAGTGGCGGCCGAATGAAAAAGCCTATCAACATCACTATTGATAAGAATGGCAGTAAATATATTACCGATACCGGGCGTGGTCAGGTATTAAAATTTAATGTGGATGATAAATTTGTGCGCGCTTATGGTGTAGAAGGGCAGTTCAAGCCGGGTGATGTAGCCATTGTAGGAAACAAGTTATATATCAGTGACCTGAAAAACCACATGATCCAGGTGTTGGATAAAAAGAACGGTAAACTCCTGTTTAAAATGGCAACACCGGATCAGAAAGAGGGTGTGGTGCAGTTTCCCACCAATCTGGCCGTATATGGGAAACATCTTTTTATCAGCGATACCGGTAATTTTAAAATCACCAAATATACCCTCGATGGAAAATATGTGCATAGTCTGGGCGAGGTTGGTAGTGGCCTGGGTAAATTCGCCAGACCAAAAGGCATAGCCGTCGATAAACAGGGGCATATGTATGTTGTCGATTCTGCATTTGAGAATGTGCAGATTTTTAATAAAAAGGGTAAGTTGATGCTGTTCTTCGGCGGAGCTGGCGATAACCCCGATAGTATTAATCTACCCACTGATATCTATCTCGACTACGACAATGTTAAATATTTTCAGGACTATGTTGAACCCGGTTTTAAGCTTGAATATATCATTATTGTTGCCAGCCAATTTGGTGTAAACAAGATTAACATCTTTGGCTATGGCAAAATGGCCGGTATGGATTACTCGGCGCAAAAGTAATAGTCGGCTAAGAAAGCATATATTCGACTAGATTTTAGTGATCAGATTGATCAGGGCAGAAGGAATGAATGGTTACAGGTACATACTGCTGAGTTTGTTATATGGTGTGTCTCTGGTTCTTTCGGCCGAGGACATCGCTGCATTTCGT
>JAOULB010000261.1 GCA_029882235.1 Gammaproteobacteria bacterium
GCATCTAAGCGGGAAGCCCCCCATAAGATGAGGTCTCACTAGTGATTTAATCACTCTGTAGAGCCGTTGAAGACTACGACGTTGATAGGCTGGGTGTGGACATGCAGTAATGTATGAAGCTAACCAGTACTAATTGCTCGTGCGGCTTGACCATATAACACCCAAGCAATCTGCTTTGGTGAGATTGTAAATGGTTACTGATACAAATATATTACCCAAAACCTAGACTCACATTTACCGAATTCGGTGATTAAGATTTATCTTTTTCACCAACCAGTTTGCCTGGCGGCCATTGCAAGTGGGTACCACCTGATCCCATCTCGAACTCAGAAGTGAAACTGCTTAGCGCCGATGATAGTGTGGGGCTTCCCCATGTGAAAGTAGGTCACTGCCAGGTTTTAATTTAGAAACCCCATTCAGGAAACTGGATGGGGTTTCGTCTTTTATATGGCTATAGAAATTTACGCGAGGCATCCTGCAGGTTCATTTCTTCTGCAGTAAATAAAAGTTTTCTATTTTATCAACTGAGTAACATGTAATATTCATCCAGATTTATTGGTTCATTGAACGGAATAGAAGTGACGCTTACGCATAAAGTTTTGCAACAATTAAGCGATGGTCATTTTCACTCTGGCCAGAGTCTTGGTGAGTCTCTCGGCGTTAGTCGTGCGGCTATCTGGAAGGCGATCCAGCAACTGCAACAGAAATATGAAATACATATCCAGTCTGTGACGGGTCGCGGTTACCGTTTACCTCAGCCTATTGAGTTACACGACATTGACCAGATTTCAGCTCAACTATCAAGTCAGACAAATTCTCATTTAAATAGTATAGAAATTCTAACTTCGATTGATTCAACGAATGAGTATTTACTCAAGGCCGCATCGCTGGGACAGGTTTCTGGATCAGTCGTACTGGCGGAACAACAAAAAGCGGGTCGTGGACGCCGTGGTCGAACATGGATTTCACCATTTGGGCGTAACTTATATCTTTCGCTATTGTGGCGTTTTGACCTGTCTATGCAGGATTTGTCTGCTCTGGGAATTGCCGTCGCAGTGGCCATCGCCAGGGCAGTATCGAAATATACATCTGACCATAAAATAAAATGGCCCAATGATATTTTCTGGCAGGGGAGAAAACTTGCGGGCATATTACTCGAGGTGCAGGGCGAGGCGCAGGGGCCTGTTGCAGTCGTGATTGGTGTGGGTGTGAATATTGGTATGACAAATGAAGCCGGGCGCGATATTGATCAGGACTGGGTCGATATGACCACCGTCTGCGAGCAGCCTGTCTCCAGGCAGACGCTAGCCAGTGCTGTTATCAATGAGTTATTTCACGCGGTTACCGATTTTGAGAAAACGGGCTTAGCTGGATTTCGTAGGGAATGGTCAAGTCTCGATATGCTGCAGGATCAGCAGGTCGAAATATTAATAGGCGAGAATAAAATATCGGGTGTATCGCGTGGCATAAACGAGAATGGCGCTATATTAATAGAAATTGATGGTAAGCTTAAAACCTACATGGCAGGTGAAGTCAGTCTGCGACCACAACGAGCAACAACTTCGGAATAACCTTGAATCTATTACTCATCGACATCGGTAATACACGGATTAAATGGGCAAGCCTGAACGAAGCTGCGTTTCAGTTTGGTGGATATGTGCCAGCCAGTCAGAAAGGTGTTGAATCTCTGCAGCAATTTTCTTTTACTGAGACAGGGCCAGATCGAGTCATCGCTGCGAATGTTGCTGGAACAGATATAGCCAATAAATTGTCACAGCTCATCGAACAAAACTGGGGCATTCAGTTAGAGCTGCTAAGCACGACACGACAAGCCTGTGGCGTAACAAATGCCTATGAGCAGGAGGCGCAACTCGGCATTGATCGCTGGGCAGCGATGCTAGCGGCCTTTAAACAGACAACGGGTGCGGTTTGTGTTGTTTCCTGTGGCACAGCCACGACGATTGATGTTATTGATGAGTCTGGGAAACATTTAGGTGGCTTAATCCTTCCAGGGATAACAATGATGCAACAAGTTATTGTTAATAACACTGTAGGGATCAAGCATTTTGATCAGTTAGCCTCTCTTCCTGATAACCTGACATTAGGTCAGTCGACAGAAACCTGCCTTGCGCAAGGTACAGTACGTGCTGTCGTTGCTACTATAGAACATGTGATGAATCAGATGGATAAAGACAACGTCAAAATAAATTTGCTGCTTACGGGTGGTGATGGTGATGAGGTACAAAAACATCTGTCAATGAAGTCTGAATATGATGCCCATTTGGTGTTAAAAGGACTAGGATTACTTGCTAATACGACAGAAGTAGAGTCAGCATCATGAAGTGGTTGATTGCGACCTTACTCCTTGTGAATCTGGCTATTTTTGTCTGGCACTATCAGGGTGAGCACAGGACTTCTGGGTATAAACTAGATGATGAGACCAGCCAGCTGGTCTTATTAAAAGAGTATCTGGAGCAGCATGACTCGTCGACAGCGGATAATCAGTCAGGCCAGAGTATGTGTTACACATTGGGTCCTTTCAGTAAAAAAGCCTCGGCGAAAAAAGTACAAGCAAAATTAAAAAAAGTGAAGGTCAATGCGAACAGGCGCGTAAGTAATGATTCGGTACAAACAGGCTACTGGGTTCTCATTCCTCCATCCAAATCCAGCAAAGCTGCTGCTAAGCTCTTAACAGAGCTAAAAAGCAAAAATGTGGCCGACTTTTTCCTCGTTGCTACAGGTGAACAGACCAATGCGATATCGCTAGGTGTATTTTCAAAGTCGAAACTGGCGCGGGCGAGACTGGAGGATGTTAACAAACTGGGCTTTAAGGCAAAGGTAATAAAAATTAGTCTGCCAAAACGGGTTTATTGGCTGGACTGGAACAAACAGGCGGCTAAACAACCCCCGGCAAAGATGCTGGAGAACCTGCGAGAGGAGTTTAACGGAATAGGGCAGGCTGAGAGAAGGTGTAAAATCTCATAAAAATCTGCCGTAATAATGAAATTCTGTAAATTCTAAATTGCACTGACAGGGGCATTTCTAATAGAATGCGCGGCATACAGGCCAGCTGTCCTGTAACAGAACATTACGCCGACATAGCACAATTGGCAGTGCAACTGATTTGTAATCAGTAGGTTGGGAGTTCAAGTCTCTCTGTCGGCACCACTTTTCATTCAGGTTTTCTCTGAATTTTCCAGAATAAATAAAGACTACCGCCACCGGGTTTACCCGGTTTGGTTGGTGATCAGAGCAGTTATCCTTGCTTATTCTGCTAGGATGCCTGTCTCTGTGGAAGGTGTAGATCCAGGCTCATGCGCTGTTTGCAGGTTCCCGAAAAGTAAAGAAATAATCCCATAAATGCTGTTGACACACTGGCATTGCTCAAGGAAAATACGCAGCTTGCTCGCGGGAGGGGTTCCCGAGTGGCCAAAGGGATCAGACTGTAAATCTGACGGCTCAGCCTTCGGAGGTTCGAATCCTCCCCCCTCCACCAGTATTTACAGGTGGGGACCGGAAGTCCTTGTTGTGGCTACCCAGGGTGAGATGAAATTACAAAGCCTGGCGGGTGTAGTTCAAAGGCTAGAACCTCAGCCTTCCAAGCTGATGATGTGGGTTCGATTCCCATCACCCGCTCCATATTTTTTGTTATAGGGCGGTAAAGGGTTTATTTGCCCATATAGCTCAGCGGTAGAGCACTTCCTTGGTAAGGAAGAGGTCTCCGGTTCAAGTCCGGATATGGGCTCCATATTTGAATTGAATATATATAGAGTAACTTTGGTTTTTCACATTTAGACGACTTCAGGAGGCCCGCAGGTGTCCAAGGAAAAATTTGAAAGAACGAAACCCCACGTCAACGTGGGGACAATCGGCCACGTAGACCATGGCAAGACGACGCTGACAGC
>JAOULB010000262.1 GCA_029882235.1 Gammaproteobacteria bacterium
GTTGATAGCCCAGACGCTGCTGACGCCAGAAGTCCAGCCAGCTTTGTTGTCGGTCATTGGGCTGGTGGGTGGAGCCGATGGTGTTATCCCGATGCCAGCCAAACTGGGCCTGGGTATGTTGATGCATGGCCGCCAACTGGCGTCCAAATTCAGCCATGGCGCCACGACTACTGCCGCCAAATTCAATCAGCTCCATCGCGATCCAGGCCTGCCCAGCCGCAGTTCCGTAGACTACGGGCCTGGGCACGCGGATCGCTTCGGCACTGGCCATTTCCGATAGCCCCTCGGCCTCAGCGACAAACATATCCAGCAGTTCGGCACGATTGAGTTTGACGAAATAGCGCTGACCATTTCCTTCCACTCGACAGGCCGAATTGATACAGCCCCCGCCAATGCGACTGTGCCGCTCTACCTGAAAGCTTTCTCCAGTGGCGGCTGAGATATCTGTGGCGATTTGATTCCAGTCCATCATTGCATCATACAAAAATATCACCCGGAATAAATCCAGACCGTAACAAAAGCAGCTGGCTCGTGTATCATGAGGACATCATCAATTTTGCAACAGGAAAAAGCTATGGGCGCGGATCACTATATTGGCCCGGAAAGACGGATCGAGGCACGACGTATAAATTCAGATCGCCGTCAGGCAATCCGCTTTGAGCCGAACAAGACACCTAGACGATCTGGTAAAGATCGTCGCATTAATATGAAGGGTATTTGGGACGGACGGGAAGACTTCTAAACAGATACGAATTGCTTACCACTGTTATTTTTCAACGACCTATTATTATCACGCCTTATAAATTGGCAAACAAACACTAATTCCCTTTAGCAATAAATGTTATATCCGATAACTAAAGTTAGACGGATTCATATTGTGTGGGAACAAGACATGGACTATCAAAGCATTTTTCGGCAATCGCCGATAGCTACTTGCACGCTCGATAAGAACAACACTATTCTGGAAGCCAATCCGGCCTTCTATCAGCTACTCGGCTACACCGCAAATGAGCTCAACAAAAAAGCTTTACCACGCTTCAGCTACCTTGAAAATCAAGATGCCGAAACGACACCGGCACAATCGATATCTCAAGCAGGTGCACAATCACGTGAGGGTAGTTTTCAAACCAAACAGGGGCAGACTATCTATTGTATTGAACAACGCTGCCAGTACACGGATACAAAGGATCAGACGCTACATACTATCTGCCAATATCTGGACATAACTGAACAGAAACATCGAGAACAATCCCTAGTCCTCACCGAACAACGTTACAACCTGAGCCAGCGTCATGCGCACTATGGCGTATGGGACTGGAACATCCAAACCAATGATCTTTACTGGTCGGAGCAAATCGGTCCCCTGCTCGGATATGCTGATGGAGAAATCGAGGCCAACTATGCTGACTTTATAGCGGCAGTTCACCCAGATGATCGCGAGTTTGTCAGTGAAGCAGTACGCGCTGCGGTTGAAGACGGTGCTGAATATAATATTAAGCATCGTGTCGTCTGGCACGATGGCAGTATTGTCTGGCACCATGTAACGGGGGATGTCATTCGTGATGCTGATGGCACGCCACTAAATATGATTGGGGTTACCCAGAATATTACCCAGCAACACCTCGCCGATGAATCGCTGAAACAATACGCAGAACAATTAAAACGCGCCCAACAGATTTCGAATATTGGCCACTGGAGCTGGGATATCGCCCGTGGCGAATTACATTGGTCTGATAAAATTTTTCGTATCTTCGGCTACAGACCGGGCGAATTTGAACCCACTTATGAAAAATTTATTGCCGCACTTCACCCAGAGGATGTGGAACGTATCCAGCTTTCAGAAAAACTGGCCTTTTCAAAGGGTAAACCGCACAGCATTGACCACCGCATTATTCGACCGGATGGCAGTGTGGCCTGGGTCCATGAAGAGGCTATTGTCGTAACGAACGACAAAGGTGAGCCCGTTCGACTCACCGGTACCGTGCAGGACATCACCGAACGGAAAACACTTGAGCAAAGACTTTCTGATAAAACAGCGCTGCTTGAATTACTGCACAGTAGTAAGAACTGTTATATCAACACATCGGATATTAAAGCCGCCGCTGAAGTCCTGCTACAGGGCCTGATGGAGCTAACTGGCAGTGAATATGGTTTTACTGGCGAAATAATGCACGATGAAAATGGTGCACCCTATCTTAAGGCGCATGTTGTCACCAATATCGCCTGGAATGATGAGATGCGTGCTTTTTATGATGCCAATTTTGAACAGGGTATGGAATTTCGCAACCTCCTCGATTCACTGTTTGGTGCGTGCATGAAAGAACAATCTACTGTGATTAGTAATGACCCATTACATGACGAACGTAGTGGCGGCCTGCCTGAAGGGCATCCGGCATTAAACGCATTCCTCGGGGCACCCGTTTTTTATGGCAATAAAATGGTGGGCATGTACGGACTTGCTAATCGAGCTGGAGGATATGATGAAGAACTGGCAAGCTTTCTACAACCTGTGAATACAACCTATGGTGTCATCATTCAGAGCTATCATAATGTACAGCGAGAAAACTGCATTAAGCGTGACCTGGAAAGGGCCAAAGAACAGGCAGAGGCCGCCAACTTTGCCAAATCGACTTTCCTTTCGCATATGAGCCATGAGCTACGTACACCTCTAAATGCAATTCTGGGCTTTGCCCAGCTCTTTGAAATGGAAAATCTG
This sequence comes from Gammaproteobacteria bacterium, assembly GCA_029882235.1. Taxonomy (GTDB): domain Bacteria; phylum Pseudomonadota; class Gammaproteobacteria; order UBA6429; family Thiohalophilaceae; genus JAOULB01. The sequence continues at coordinate 2,717 of JAOULB010000262.1, forward strand.
AGCGATAAACAATCGCAATATAACAAAGAGATCGTAAACTCTGGCAAGCACCTGCTCAAACTTGTTGATGACCTGCTGGATCTGTCTCGTATTGATACAGACAATATTGAACTGGAGATCATGCCGGTATCTGTCAAGGCCTTGTTGAATGAATGCCATTCAATGATAAAACCGCTATTGGCCGAACGACGCCTGCATTTTATTTCAAGTTATCAAGCTTGCGAGTATGAAATACTTGCCGATCATCGACGACTCACTCAAATCATCGTCAACCTGCTTTCAAATGCCACCAAATATAATCGCATGGATGGCGATATTGAGGTATCTTGCCAGCAAATAGAAAACCGCTTGCGCATTCTGGTTCGAGATACCGGCAACGGTATACCCGCCGCAGATATGGATCGGCTGTTTATTCCTTTTGACCGACTGGGCAAAGAAGGCATTGACGAATCGGGTAACGGCATCGGCCTGACCCTGGTTGAACGCTTAACCGAAAAAATGGCGGGAAGTATCGGTGTTGAGTCTACGCTAAATCAGGGCAGCACCTTCTGGGTTGAATTCCCAATCGCACAAACATTCGATAACAACCTTGAGAAGCAGAATAGTAAAGCCGAACTTATAGAAATTGAATTGCCTGAAAAAAATATCCGTGTCCTGTATGTCGAAGACAACCCCGCCAACCTACGGCTCATTAAGCATTTCTTTAACAAACAGGAGACGATGCAGTTGTATACGGCAACAACGGCAACTGCAGGATTGGAAATGGCCACGCAATTACGTCCAGATATTATTCTGATGGATATCAAGCTACCCGACATGAGTGGCTTTGATGCATTAGCACATTTAAGAAACTCGCCTGCAACAGAAAACATACCTGTTGTCGCAGTCACCGCCATTGCCTCGAAGCAGGATATAGCGACTGGTCTTGAGGCCGGTTTTACCCGTTACCTGACTAAACCCCTGGATCTACAGGAGCTCGCTGAGGTTCTACACAACATACATCACCAGTCTGGTTCAGGATTAAAACGTGCATAAGTCTAGCCATGCTGCGGGATAAAATTTATCAAGACAGCAAATTATATTGCTAAATATTTTTCAATCCATAACCGCGCTTATCCAGCGCCATCAATAAGGGTGGCAGGAAGAAGAAGTCCGCCAACAGTGCATAGCTTAAGGTCAAC
>JAOULB010000264.1 GCA_029882235.1 Gammaproteobacteria bacterium
CGTCGCGACATTTTTATCTCCTTTGATTACACCAACCATGGTTGAGACCTTAGGCGGGCACTTACTCCCCATTCCATTCTGGGGCATGATGCAAACCATTTTACTCACTGTGGTGTTACCACTAACGCTGGGTATGGTGCTACGTCGTCAACTCAAAACCAGCCTTGATGTGGCCAAAGAGATCGCACCGGCCATTGCTGCGATTGCGATTATTATTATCTGTTCCTATGCCGTTGCCGCGAATCAGGCCCGCATTAGTCAGGTCGGCATGGATATCTTTATCCTGGTCGTCGTCCTGAATGCGCTGGGTTATCTGGGTGGCTGGTTTTTAGGCAAGTTGTATGGCTTTGATCAACGTCATCGCCTGACGCTAGCGATAGAAATTGGGATGCAAAACGCAGGAATGGGTGTGGTGCTGGCACTGGCGCATTTCAAGGACACCCCGGAAACCGCGCTGCCCGGTGCGCTGTTTGCGGTCTGGTGTATTATCACCGCGGCGGGGGCAACGGCTTATTTTCGTTATCGGGATAGCAAGGATCAGCATCCACCGAGCATCGCCTCATAAGGCTTTTTCACCACGAAGACTCGAAGAACACGAAGGAAAACAATGTGCTTCCCTTCCTTGCGGGAAGGGTAAAGGGCGGGGCAAATAAAAAATATCCACTTCGGAGTCACTCTTACAAGAGCAAAGATACCGGTACCTGTAGGTAATATGTTTTTTCTTCGTGTCCTTCGAATCTTCGTGGTTATTTTTATTGGTTTTTTCTCCTGCCCCCCACTGGTGTACAATCAGCATTCTCTTATATATATGGAGCAAGGCGTGGAGCAATATCGCGGTACAACCGTACTATCCGTACGCAAAGGAAATAAAGTCGTCCTCGGCGCTGACGGTCAGGTCAGCATGGGCAACACCGTCATGAAGGGCAATGCCCGCAAGGTACGACGCTTGTATAAAGATAAGGTCATCGCTGGCTTTGCTGGTGGGACCGCTGATGCCTTTACCCTGTTTGAGTATTTCGAGGGTAAGCTGGATAAACACTCCGGTCAGCTGGTCCGCGCTGCAGTGGAAATGGCCAAAGACTGGCGTACTGACCGCACCCTGCGCCGCCTTGAGGCCCTGCTCGCTGTGGCAGATAAAGATGCCTCGCTGATTATCACCGGCAATGGTGACGTCATCGAGCCGGAACAGGGCATTATCGCTATTGGCTCCGGCGGCCCCTTTGCCCAGTCCGCCGCCCGCGCCCTGCTCGAAAACACCGAGCTGGATGCGCGAGAAATTACCGAGAAGGCCTTGAATATTGCCGGCGACATCTGCATCTATACCAATCACAATCTTGTAATCGAAGAACTGGAATTCTAAATGTCGAATATGACACCCCGTGAAATTGTTCAGGAACTGGACAAACATATTATTGGCCAAAGTGAAGCCAAACGTGCCGTGGCCATTGCCCTGCGTAACCGCTGGCGTCGTGCCCATGTCGAAGAAGAACTACGCGCCGAGATCACACCAAAGAATATTCTGATGATCGGTCCCACCGGTGTGGGTAAAACCGAGATCGCACGCCGACTGGCCAAGCTCGCCAATGCCCCGTTTATAAAAATTGAGGCCACCAAGTTTACTGAGGTCGGTTATGTCGGTCGTGATGTTGAATCGATTGTACGTGACCTGATGGACATCTCCATCAAGATCACCCGCGAACAGGCCATGAACAAGGTGCGTCATCGCGCTGAAGATGCTGCCGAGGAACGTGTACTGGATATCTTGCTTCCACCCGCACGCAGCAGTGCAAGTTTTGGTTTTACTGCCGATGAAGAAGAACCCAAAGACACGGACAAAGAAACCGCCACACGTCAGAAGTTTCGTAAAAAATTACGCGAAGGCGAACTCGATGATAAAGAGATCGAGATCGAAGTCAGTGCTCCAACGGTAGGTGTTGAGATTATGGCACCACCGGGTATGGAAGAAATGACCAGTCAGCTGCAAGGCATGTTTCAGAACATGGGTGGCGGTAATAAAAAATCGCGCAAGCTACCGATTAAACAGGCAATGAAATTACTCATTGATGAAGAAGCGGCACGACTGGTTAACGAAGAAGACCTGAAAGAAAAAGCGTTACATAATGTTGAACAAAACGGCATTGTCTTTCTTGATGAAATGGACAAGATTGCCAGACGTGCCGAACAAAGCAGCGGTGCCGATGTGTCACGTGAAGGTGTACAACGTGATCTGTTACCTTTAGTTGAAGGCTCTACTGTTTCAACAAAATATGGCATGGTCAAAACCGATCATATTCTGTTTATTGCCTCGGGCGCGTTTCATTTATCCAAACCGTCTGATCTGATCCCTGAATTACAGGGTCGTTTTCCGATTCGTGTTGAACTCAAGGCTTTAACTACAGAAGACTTCATCCGTATTCTGACCGAACCAAATGCTTCATTAACTGAACAATACCGTGCCCTGCTGGCAACCGAAGACGTCACGATTAAATTTAATAAAGATGGCATTAAACGTCTGGCCGAGATCGCCTGGCAAGTCAACGAACGCACTGAGAACATTGGCGCACGCCGTTTACATACCGTGCTTGAACGACTGCTTGAAGAAGTTTCTTTCACTGCCTCAGACAGTGGCGGCGAAACAGTAAAAATTGATGCCAAATATGTTGATAAGAACATCGGCGAACTGGCAGATAACGAAGATCTGAGTCGTTATATTTTATAGCGTAGGGTGGGCATGGCCCACCATGAACGTAAAAATTATCGGTGGGCAATGCCCACCCTACACATGAATTGAGGTAATACCATGTCAAACAGACCCAAACCCACTGAAATCACCCTGCATCAGGCCTCGCATGTACTCGAAGTTGCCTTTGATGATGGCGAGCGCTTCCAGCTACCTGTTGAATACCTGCGCGTCTATTCCCCCTCCGCGGAAGTACAGGGCCATGGCCCCGGTCAGGAAGTCTTACAGATCGGCAAACAGGACGTAAACATCGAAAAGATTGAGCAGGTCGGTACCTATGCGATTCAGATCTTCTTTGATGATAACCACGACACGGGTATCTACTCCTGGGAAACACTTTATACGCTGGGCAAAGAACACAATACCCGCTGGCCAGAATATCTGGAAAGACTCAAGGCTGCTGGGCACGAACGGCCCGAGCCACAGCATTAAATCAAGATCATGGTGGGCAATGCCCACCATTTACGATAACATTTCCATCTTTAAAAAAATGTCGAAGGAATGACATGCCAAACTATATTCGCGCCAATGTGGATGGCGGCACCTACTTTTTCACCGTAGTAACCTATCAACGTCAACACCTGCTGGTTAGTGAAATTGCACGCCAAATATTACGCCGTGCAGTCTATCAGGCTAAGGAACAACTCCATTTTGAAATCAACGCCTGGGTATTATTGCCTGATCATTTTCACTGTATTCTTACCTTACCTGAAAATGACCATGATTTTTCTAAACGACTAGGCATGATTAAATCAACTTTTTCGAAACATGCACAACACCAGCTAAACAACAAGCTACAAAGAAACCAATCACGACAAAGGCATAGAGAAGCCACCTTCTGGCAGCGGAGATTTTGGGAACATCAAATTCAGAATGAACAGGATTATCAGAACCATATGGATTACATCCATTTCAACCCTGTCAAACATGGTCTCGTCTCACAGGTATGTGATTGGCCTTGGTCAACATTTCACAGGCACGTTCGGGAAGGGATTTATCCTATTGATTGGTGCGGCAATAATATGCTCCAGCAAAGCCGATTAAACTTTGGTGAATAAATGTAGGTTTTTTGGTGGGCAATGCCCACCCTACAAACTGGATTTTAGTAGTTACATTTGACCGTTACAAAAACCCGAGCCATCAGCTCGG
>JAOULB010000263.1 GCA_029882235.1 Gammaproteobacteria bacterium
GGTGAGGTTATAGGATTTATTCCACTTGATCAGCAGCGCAAGCAATTGCAACAGCAAATCGATGCGGGCCTCGGGGAGCTCCAACCCCAGGGCCTTGAGGCCCTGAGTTAGATTGGGTTTGAGATCGGGGACTGTCGGACTACTCACACCTGCAAATTTACTTACTTGCCTGTGGCTGCGTCCGTCAGCTTATCCAGTGCGTTGGTCATTTTGGTCACGATAGGATCGCGATTTTTGATGCCATGACGATTGGCAATAAAACTCGGATCGTTATAACTCAGCCAGACCTGACCTTTTTCATCTTGCCAGGCCAAAGCCTTCATCGGCAGATCAAGTCCCGCAGTTTGATTACTCGTGAAGAAGTGAGTGCCCAGTTTTGGATTACCGAAGATCAACAGCTCGGTTGGACGTAGCGGGATGCCTGCCTTTTTACCTCCCTGAGTATGGCTCCAGCGTTTAACGATTGTGATGCCTTTTTTACGCAGGATTTTAGTCAGACGATCCAGTGTGACCTTGGCACTGTGCTCACTCTTTTTGGAGATGACGCCATTGCCCTCTGCCCATGCGCCAGCAGAAAACATAAATACAACCATCATTATTAGTACGCGTGTCATTGTGTGCTCCTCACAATTGTTTTGTGTTTCTATAATTCTTTTGCTTACTGACGCTGTCCACCTGCCATCTTGCTTTTCTTTAAATAGACTAGCAATAAAGATACTGCGGCAGGGGTAACCCCAGGTATGCGCGCGGCCTGTCCAATCGTATCAGGACGAGCACGTAACAACTTCTCTCTGACCTCAGCCGATAAACCCGTTACCTGATCATAGTCGATCTTTTCTGGTAAGCGCGTTTCCTCATGTCGACGCTGGCGATCAATCTCATCCTGCTGGCGTTCGATATAACCAGAGTAACGCGCCTGAATATCAACCTGCTCGGCAATCTGTTCATCCTCAAGCCCGGGCCCAATACCGGGCAGGCTCATCAAGGTCGGGTATGTGACTTCAGGACGACGTAATAATTCCATCGCACGCACTTCGCGGGACAGTGGTTTTTCGAGAATGCCCTCAAGGGCCTTGTTCATTTCCGGGCCAGGCCGTACCCAAACGTCCTGCAGTCGCTGTTGTTCGGTAATCAGTTTCTCGCGCTTGGTCTCAAAGGCCTGCCAACGTTGATCATCGACCAGACCCAGCTCACGACCCTTTTCAGTCAGGCGCAGATCGGCATTATCTTCGCGTAATAACAGTCGATATTCAGCCCGACTGGTGAACATGCGGTAGGGTTCCAGTGTGCCTGAGGTGATCAGATCATCGACCAGTACACCGAGATAGGCTTCATCGCGACGGGGTGTCCATGCTTCTTGTTCCTGCACCTGGCGCGCGGCATTCAATCCGGCCAACAGGCCCTGCGCAGCGGCCTCTTCATAACCGGTGGTGCCATTAATCTGACCGGCGAAGAACAGACCGGCCATGTGTTTTGTCTCTAGCGAGGCATGCAGATCGCGTGGATCGAAAAAGTCATATTCGATGGCATAACCCGGGCGCGTGATATGCGCTTTTTCAAAACCCTTGATCGAACGCACAAACTCATACTGCACATCAAACGGCAGACTGGTGGAAATACCATTGGGGTAAACTTCGGTGGTGTGTAAACCTTCCGGTTCAACAAAGATCTGATGCGAATCGCGATCGGCAAATCGCATCACCTTATCTTCAATCGACGGACAATAGCGCGGCCCAACCCCTTCGATCACACCACTGTACATCGGAGAACGATCCAGTCCGTTGCGAATGGTGTCGTGAGTTTGTTCATTGGTGTGAGTGATGTAACAGGCGATCTGCTCAGGGTGTTCATCAACATGGCCGAGGAAAGAAAAAACCGGTGTCGGTGTATCTCCCGGCTGGGCGTCCAGCACATCAAAATTAATACTCTTGCCATCAATGCGTGGCGGTGTCCCGGTCTTGAGGCGATCAACATTAAACGGTAATTCGCGCAGACGTCGCGCCAGGGCATTGGCCGGAGGATCACCTGCACGTCCGCCTTCATAGTTCTCCATACCAATATGGATGCGACCACCAAGGAAGGTACCGACAGTGAGCACCACGGCTTTGGCGCGGAATTTGAGCCCCATCTGGGTAACCACACCACAGACTTTATCGTTCTCGACAATCAGGTCATCCGCAGCCTGCTGGAACAGGGTCAGGTTCGGGGTATTTTCCAGCACCGAACGCACCGCCTGTCGATACAGCATGCGATCCGCCTGCGCCCGAGTTGCACGAACTGCGGGCCCCTTGCTGGCGTTGAGGATACGAAACTGGATACCAGCCTGATCAATCGCTCGTGCCATCAGACCACCGAGGGCATCGACTTCCTTGACCAGATGCCCCTTGCCAATACCACCAATGGCCGGGTTACAGCTCATTTGGCCGAGGGTTTCGATGTTGTGGGTCAACAGCAATGTCTTCTGCCCCATACGTGCAGACGCAAGTGCAGCCTCGGTACCGGCATGGCCGCCACCGATGACAACGACATCGTAGTGATCCTGATAAAACATCGAAATCTCAGCTCCGGGCTTTAAAACCTGAGGGTTACAGTTGGGCTATTTTACGATCTGATTGAATTTCAACCAATGGCCGAAACTCAGAAAATAGGGATTATTCGGCTTCTTTGTGGGCGTTGGGGAGGTTTTCGAGCAATAGCTGCTCACCAACAAATTCGACCATTGCGGCCTTGGCTTGTTCTTCAGTCTCAAAAGGCCCCTGATCGGTACCTTTACGTATGGAAAAATACCATTCATTACCGACCTTATAGATACGTTCGGTACGGAACGGGACGCTTCCTTCTTCACCAAATCTGTTTGTTTTCATAATCTTCCGGACATCTACTCAACCAGTGACCACGTTCCTTGCACAGAAACCCTTTCACTGGTACATCAAACCGAGCGGCATTCTAATTTCATTGGCCATGCACTGCAAAGCATTTGTTGGCTTTTGGGACTATTCCTGTCGAGATATATGCCGCGGCTATTAAGATAAAAATCAATTCCCCGCACCTCCAGTGTGCAGACTGTTCCATTGATCAGCAGGAAATTGAAACCTTTACTCAAATTAAAAGAGGCACATCCGTGTGCCAAAGCAACACAAACGGTCTATCCTGTTCGTCCCTTCTGTAGCTGGTGTTCAAACTCCAACTGTTCCTCGATAAAATTTCTAAGCGCCTCCCTGGCCTCATGTTCGCTGGCAAAAGGTCCTTGATCGACACCACGGCGAATCGTGAAATACCAGTCTTCCCTGTGGAGGTAGAACCGTTCGTTCCTGATCGGCACTTCCTTCGACTCTCCATGTCGATTGACCTGTCTGATTCTGTATTCGCCTGATAGTATGTTCATTGTCTTTCTCCCTGGACCTCTCCAGCTGTTGGTTATGTTACGCCTGAGCCCGTTTGGTATCTGTAGGCCAAAACTGAAGATGTTGTAAGAATTGTCTTACACGGGATCGAATGCCTTGACTTCCAGACCGGTTAAGAGTGAAATCCATGCTGCAAAGGAAATGTAACAATGCGTATCTCCAGAACTGATAAAGAAACACTGCAACATCTCATTGATATCTTCTATAAAGCGGCCGGTGAATCCGGCTGGTCTGGCGATACCAATGACGAAACCGCCTATATCTTTACCCACATGTTGATTGCTGCGCAGAAATGTCTGGGAGATTACACCTGGGGACTGTCAATTCATTCGCAGCCCATCACTGTTCAATGGCTCATTAACCAGCTTGAGCCAACCAAAATCGAACATTTGGGTCGATTAAATGAAGAAACGACCTGTCTGGAATTTATTATCGAAAAATGGGACGACGCCCTGAACCGCGCCGCGGCTGGCGATCTGGCAAAG
>JAOULB010000265.1 GCA_029882235.1 Gammaproteobacteria bacterium
TAGTCCGGCTCCAGCCAGCGCCGCACAATAAACAATCAATTCACCCACACCGGGCACATAAGGAATCCCCAGATATTTGGCAAAGAACTGATGACCCGATGCATAAGCGAAAACACCTAATGCGCTGCCAACCATAACGGTTGGCAGAATCGCCAGCCCATCCAGACCATCAGTCAGGTTCACTGCATTACTGGAACCGACAATGACAAAGTAGGTCAATAAAACAAAGCCAAACATGCCCAGTTGGAAACCAACATCTTTGAGAAAGGGAAAAATCAATCGCGTTTCAACCGGTGTTGCATGTTTATATAGATAAATGGCTATTACCAAACCAAAGAGTGATTGCCAGAAATATTTATAACGTGACTTCAAACCCTCCGGATCTTTTTTCACAAGTTTTTTGTAATCATCAACCCAACCAATAATGCCGAACAGAAATGTGACTGCAAGGACAACCCAGATATAACGATTATTTAAATCTGCCCACAGTAATGTGCTTATGAATATCGCCACCAGAATGAGTGCCCCTCCCATCGTTGGTGTCCCTGCTTTAGTTAAATGACTAATAGGGCCATCATCACGTACTGTTTGACCAATCTTGTAGGCGCTGAGTTTCTTAATCATCTTCGGACCAATCAGCAAGGAAATAAGCAATGCTGTTAGCACGCCAAGAATCGCTCGCATGGTGAGATAATTAAACACATTAAAACCACTATGGTATTCCTGCAGTTGTTGAGCAAAGTAATACAACATACCCTTAGACCCTCTCTTCGATTGTCAATGCTTCTACAACACGTTCCATATGACTTCGACGCGAACCTTTAACTAACAAGGTTGAGTCTTTATTTAAATCTTTACTAATGGCTTCAATCATGGAGGCATGCGCATCAAAACTATAGCCAAAGTCACCAAACTCTTTGGCCGCATGTTCAGCCAGTTTACCAATGGTATATAGTTTATTGACGCCTTTAGCTCTGGCCTGCTCGCCGACCTTACGATGCAACTCCTGTTCATCACTACCCAGCTCACCCATATCACCCAGCGCCATAAAATGCTGGCCATCGAAATCACCAAGCACATCCAGTGCCGCTGTTACTGATGATGGGTTGGCATTATAGGTATCATCGATGAGACGACTTTTATTAATACCCAGTTTAATCTGTAAGCGTCCGGGTACTGACTGCATTTTCTCCAGACCGGATTTTATATTTTCCAGTGAAACATTCAGTACCGTTGCGACTGAAGTTGCTGCAAGTGCATTCATCACATTATGTCGACCATACAAAGGTAAATTAATTTCAATCTCGCCTTTCGGTGTTGTCACACTTAACTGATTACCTGCCGCTGTAGGTTTATATGTAGCCGTAACATCTCGCTGCCCATCAAGCCCAAACTCGATTTTTTGTCTCGCGCCAACAAACTCTCGCCATAGCGGTGCGAAGGTATCATCGGCGTTGATCACAGCAATGCCTTTGTCGGATAAGCCCTGATAGATTTCGCCTTTCGCATGGGCAACACCTTCAAGCGAACCAAAGCCTTCAAGATGCGCAGCAGCTGCACAAGTAATGACCGTAACATCGGGTTGCGCAACTTCAGTTAGATAAGCGATTTCATTTTGATGATTTGCGCCCATCTCAATTACAGCTGTTTTATGTTGCTGCCCAAGTTCAAACAGGGTTAAAGGAACACCAATATCATTATTCAAATTACCTTTAGTGGCATGCACTTCACCAAGCATAGAAAAAATGCTGGCCAGCATTTCCTTCACGGTTGTTTTGCCATTGCTTCCCGTTACACCAATAACTGGAATACTAAATTCATTTCTCCATGTATTGGCCAGTTTGCCAAGACCAATTCGTGTATCGTCTACAACAACCACTGGCACACTTAATGGCATTTCATGATCAGCCATGACTGCTACTGCACCCGAAGCAATGGCCTGTTGCGCATATTCATGCCCATCAAAATTTGGACCACGCAGGGCAACAAATAACTCACCTGTTTGTATCGTTCTGGTATCCGTGCTGACACCAACAAACTCAAGATCGTCGCCAATTAATTTCCCGGCAATCGCCTTTGCTGCTTCTGCAAGTTGCATGGTAATTTTTAACTTACTGCTCATTGGCTTAACCCCATGGACTTTTTCACTTCTTCTATGTCACTAAATGAGCGTTTTTCTGTGCCAATAATCTGGTAGTCTTCATGCCCTTTTCCTGCAATTAACACCGCATCGCCTGCTGATGCCCGATTAATTGCGATTGATATCGCCTTCGCTCTATCCTGTTCAACAATAACATCTGCGTGTTTAGTAATGCCCTGTTTTATCTGTTCAATGATCGTTTCTGCAGACTCAGTGCGTGGGTTATCGTTCGTCAGGATAATTTCATCCGCATACTGATCAGCAATTGTTCCCATAATCGAACGCTTACCCTGATCACGATCACCGCCACAACCAAACACACAAATCAATTTATTTTCACAATGCTCACGTACTGCTTTCAGCACCTGCTCCAGCGCATCTGGCGTGTGTGCATAATCGATCACAATTAGTGGTGCACCTGCTTTAACAACACACTCCATCCGTCCTGGCACGGGTTTAACCTGACTTAAATCGCTTAAAGCCTGTTCTAGCGATTCACCTTTTAATAACAACACACCAAGCACAGCCAGCAGATTACTAATGTTAAAACGACCAAGTATGCTGGCTTTAAGTTCACCTTCACCCATTGGGGTCGTCACATGGCAGCACAGGCCTGTCTGCGAAAGAGTAATGTCACTGGCAATAATATCTGCGGATTTCTGCATGCCATAAGACATAACTTTGATATCTTTGGGTAGGGTTTGTATCAGGGTTTCACCAAAATCATCATCCTTATTAATGACCGCCATTTCCAAACCAGGAAATGAAAACAGTTTACGCTTGGCCTCACCATAACTTTCCATATCACCATGATAATCAAGATGATCGCGAGACAGGTTTGTAAACACAGCGCAGTTAAACGCAACCGCATTGACACGCCCCTGATCAAGCGCATGCGAAGAAACTTCCATCACAGCATTTTTTGCCCCAGCTTCATTCATGTCTGCCAATAAACGATGGCAGGTCAATGCATCTGGCGTGGTATGTTGTGTTTCATCCAGCTTGCCGTGCAAGCCTCGACCTAATGTGCCAATGACACCACACTGCCCCTTTGCTGTAAGCACATCGGCCAGGAACTGACTACATGATGTTTTACCGTTTGTACCGGTAATACCAACGGTAAACATCTGTGTTGAAGGCTGCCCATAGAAGCGGTCGGCGATGACGCCGACCTGTAGAGACAATTGAGGCACTGCAAGTAGAGGGATTCGATTGCCATCTGGCGACTCACGCCAGCTTAATGGCAAGGACTCAATATTGGGAGAGGCTTCCCATAGAATAATTTCAGCACCTGCATTGATCGCAGCTTCAACAAACTCCAAACCGTGCACAGTTTGTCCAGCACAGGCAAAAAACAGATCGCCCGGCTGCACATTTCTACTGTCAGCACATAAACCTTTTACTTCCTGATCAATCTCTGCAGGAACCTGACAAAGGTCTGCCAACAAGATGCTCAACATTCTATTCTGCTCGAGTTTAGTTGCCGCCATCATTGCTTGACTCCCACCGCGGCAAGATGCACGGATTGATCAACTTTCATATCCGGCGCAATCCCCATCAGCCTTAAAGCACCGGCCATGACTTTACTAAACACAGGAGCTGAAACTTCACCACCATAATAAACACCCTGACGTGGTTCATTAATAACAACGACCATGACGAGACGCGGTTTACTTGCTGGCGCCATTCCGGCAAAGACAGAAATATATTTATCATCCTGA
>JAOULB010000266.1 GCA_029882235.1 Gammaproteobacteria bacterium
AACGGTCATGCATGTTAAAGGCAGTCTCTATGACAATAACTTTTGGGGCGATGTATATAGTAATGTAGAAAAAGAACCACAGCCAAGCATGAAGCCCTTTGTCGCAGCCAATCAGTTTTTACGTCAGGACTTAAAAACCACAGATGCGAATGAATTACTGCAACAGATCATGCAGATTGAAACTGGTGTGGATGATACACACCCCTGCCTGAAAGATCGGCTAACCGCACTCGGTCAGGAACCAAGTCTCAATGATCAGTTGAAGATTTCAGCTGCAGATTTTTTCCTTGGAGATAAACTGGAACAAATCACAAATGACTTTTCAGAAGAGTGGCAACAGAATGTCAGCGAAAACTGGAATGGCCGCCATGAGTACATAAAAGAATCTCGTGCTCGCATATTAGAACTTGAAGCCAAAAACGAGGCTGAACTCACCAGCGATGAGAATTATGAACTTGCTCGCCTCTATGATGAATTCGAACCCGATAAAGATGATACGCCACCACTAGAAAGAACCTTGCAGGGTAATCCTGAGCATGTTGGCGCAAATTATTCTTTAGGTATTAACTATCTGCGACAGGGAAATGATCAAGGTATTACTCTACTCAACAAAGCGATGGAACTGTCGCCGAATGTCATCACCTCGGCCTGTGAAAATATTTATTACTATCTGCTTGATCATGATCGCGAAGCCGAGGCTGAGCCCTATAAAGAAAAATACAATGCACGTGTCGAGCATGAACAGGAAATTGAAAATGAGCGTGCGGTACTTAATTTCAATGATGAATACATTCCCTCTACTGCCAGCGAAGAGGAAGTGGCTGATCTGGTCAATCAGATGAAGAAATTCAAGCGCATTGGCAAAGTCTATCTGGCTCGTAAGAACACGAAACTCAGTGACGAACCACTCTACGTTATCGGTATTCGATATGTCTGGTGGCTGCCACATGATGAGGAAGATAATCGTAAATTTAATAAGCGCATGTCTGAAGAAATTGATTTTCCCTATGAGTGTTTCTTTGTGGTGATGTCCTACGACAATAAACCACTGAAAAAGGTGCTTGAAAAAGTTGAAAGCTCGTTAATCTATAAACGATAATCGAACATTGCTTTTAATATCGATAAATTGACGAGTGGTTCACCACAGCAAACCCTATACGCCGCCTGCACACACCGAACTGGACATGATCTATCAGGATGATGATCTACTGGTGGTGAACAAACCCGCCTGGCTGCTTTCTGTACCCGGCCGAGGTGAAGATAAACAGGACTGTATGCTCAGTCGTGTTCGGCTTGAATATCCTGAAGCGCTGGTTGTGCATCGACTCGACATGGCCACCTCAGGCCTGATGTTGCTGGCACGGAATAAAGAAATGCAGAGTAAACTAGGGACGCTGTTTGAAAAACGACAGATTGATAAACGCTATATAGCCATGGTCGATGGCAAACTTGAGCATCAAACTGGTGAAATCAATCAGCCCCTCATCACCGACTGGCCAAATCGACCGAAACAGAAAATCGATCATGACAATGGCAAACCATCTTTAACATCATATAAGGTGCTGAACTATAACGAAGAACAAAACACCAGCCGTGTCGAACTCATTCCAAAAACCGGTCGTACACATCAACTTCGAGTACACCTACAATCAATTGGTCATGCCATTATTGGTGACAGGCTTTATGCGAGTACAGAAGCTCAGAAAAAATCGGAGCGACTATTGCTTCATGCAGTGAAACTAAGTTTTATACATCCAGTGACACAACAAGAGTTAGTACTCAATAGTAACGCTCCGTTTTAATCCAACTCTAATCAGCAAATTCAATTGCTTCTCGAACTGCCTCAAGACCTGCTTTTGCACACCGTCCATCAATACTGTCACGCTCTGACTTGCCCGGTGGAGCACCTGCAACACCAATACCGCCCAGGATTTCACCCTGTGCTTCGATCTTTACACCACCACCGACTAATAACGCGCCTGGATTATGTTGCACCTGATTGGGTATACGACCATTTTTTAAAAACTCAGCAAGATCCGTTGTGTCCTGACGAAAACTGTTTGCGGTCCAGGCTTTACGAAAGGCTGTATCTGGCGTGTGTGGACCTGCAAAACGATCGCGGGCAAATGCCTGTAAATTACCACCACGATCCACCAGTGCCACTGCAACGGAATAACCCTGCCTCTTACACTCCTGCAATGCCTTGTTGACTGCCAGTAACGCGGTTTCTACCGACAGGCTTCGAAAAGTATAGAGTGGCTTAGCTGCGCCAGCCATAACAGAATGTGCGCCTGTTAATAGCACAGCCAGACTTAACATCAATATTTTTTTCATCACATATGACCTGAAAAATTGTTTTAAATACATAACATTAACTCTTTGAATCAGATTCCCAGTCTACAGCGTAATTTTCTTCTGCAATAAACCTTATTAGAGAAATCAATCTGTTTTTCGTTGGAATACCATTGTGGGTATACACAACCTCACCTGACTCATCATGGAACACTAGAGATAACTTACCGTGAATACCTTTTGCGGAAAAAAATTCATCATCTGATAACTCAAGTCCATCAGGACAAACTACTTCAATGCCTTGATCAGTATTAACCTGATAAAGCGCAAACTTCTGAAGCTCGCCTGACTCCTTTCTACTTGCAAGATCGGCAATAAACGAATCACACTCTGCGCAGTCATTCTGCTTATATATAAACAACAACTTCTTATTCGCCTTCGAAGCCTGTCTACTCGCATCTGCAAAATCAACTTCACTAATCAGTGGGATATCACTCGCCATACTTACTGATGACAGACCTAATAATAACAATAGAATGGATAATACTTTTATTTTCATCTAACACCTCCTAAGGTTTCGTTATAAAAGTATACTTTCGATAGCCTCAACAGCAACGATGAAGCGCACAGAGAGTTCTGTGATGTTGATTAGTAAAAAGTGTGTATTTGCACAGTCGATATTAAATACAAACCTGTCAGCACATCTAAACTACGTGCTGACAGTTTTTGCTTGATAGTTCGCCCATCAAAACCTCGCGTGAAATTTTCATACAACGATCGTCAGAACCACCTTTGAAGCACTACGATTACATCTACATACAGTCGTAATAACTATATTTATTCGCAGGTGGATAAAATTTAATCAATCACGCACTAACAGTGTAATCAGTTTTACCACTTGTCGATTTATTTACGCCACCGGTCTGATTCTTAACCCTTCCTGCAATGAACGTATAACATACTGATTTCTCATATTGTAAAGTACCACTAATCACAAAGATTACAGGGAGTTTCAGATGAATATAGTCAGATTGCGTCATATTTTTTTCAGTACACTTTTTTCCGGTATTTTTTTATTAAGTGCCTGTGATAGCGATGACACGTCGACACCAAATGATGATATTGATAAGGAAGTCATTGTACCCGTTAAGTGGCAGTTACCCGTTGGTCACTTCATTCCAGCAAAAATGAATATGCATCTGGTTTATCCACGTGCTGATGATGAAACACGTGCCCATGCACGTCATAAGTTTGCCCATCCCAATATGCTCTACGAAATTCCCATCGGGGTACAAGGTGGAGCATGGCCATTCAAGTATGAGCTAATACAAAAACCAGAGGGCGCAACTATTGGTGAAGCCCATGGTAGCGACAAATACGGCACCGTAAGCTGGCTTGCTCCGGCCAGTGGTACCTATACCTTTGAAGTTAAAATTACTGATCAAGAGTTAAACACGGTTACAGCTAGCTGGCAGGTTGTTATCGACGCGAGTAAGTTTCTATTTATTCAGGATGGTTATGCGGGCACCAAGGTCGGCACTATTGATCAACCACTAGAAGACATTG
>JAOULB010000267.1 GCA_029882235.1 Gammaproteobacteria bacterium
CACGGTCAGATCATTCGGGCACCAGTTCACCGGTGAGGTTTTTTTATAAACCAGCCCCTTCTTATATAAACGAGTGAACAGCCACTGCTCCCACTTGTAATAGTCCTGATCGCAGGTGGCCAGTTCACGGCTCCAGTCATACCCCAGCCCCAGTTGCTTGAGCTGATCGCGCATGTAATCAATATTTTCACGTGTCCATTTGGCAGGGGGCACGTTGTTCTTAATGGCGGCATTCTCTGCGGGTAGTCCAAAGGCATCCCAACCCATGGGCTGGAGGACATTCTTACCCATCATACGTTGATAGCGACTAATCACATCACCAATGGTGTAGTTACGCACATGGCCCATGTGCAGCTTGCCGCTGGGATAGGGAAACATAGACAGGCAATAGTATTTTTCTTTACTCGGGTCTTCGCTGACCTGAAAGGATTTATTGTCATCCCAGTAACTCTGGGCCTGCTGTTCAATTTTATTGGCTTGATACTCGTCCATCTTCAGATTCTATATTTACTCATTAATTACGGGATCAGGTCTGCCTGACGCAAGCAGAAATTCACTGCCAATTTGGCAGGCCGGCTAGGATAACGTAGACCGCTAGCCCTCACAATAACACAGGCCCATTTGATCCAGCGCATAGCCAACTATGATTATGCAAACTAGAATTTGCTTATGAGATGCAGATTCAGGAGGCGATCATGAACAAACCCGACTTCGATACCGAGAAACTGCAACAGGCCTATGACACCATGCTGAAAAGGATCAAGGAGATCTGGCATGACGTCGAGGAGAAAGCCCGACCCACTCTGCAGGAAGCCCTCGACAAGGCGCATGAAAAAGCCACTGAACTGGGTGAAATCACCCGTGAGGAAGCGGACAAAATCAGCGGCTACGTCAAACGCGACCTGCATGAGGCCGCGGAATTTCTCAGTGAAAATGGTAAACAACTAAAGGACTGGTTGAAATTCGATCTGGAATTTGCCGAAGTTAAGCTGGCCGAGATGTTTGCCACGCTCGCCGACACCACCCGCATTGAACTGGACAAGCTGGCGGAACGCGCCCGTAAAGTTGGCGAGTGGCATACCGGCGAAATCACTGGCGTGGGTATTTTAAGATGCACCGCCTGTGGCGAGCTGCTGCATTTTGAAAAGACCGGTCATATTCCGCCCTGCCCAAAATGCCGCGGTACGGTATATAAAAAGGAATTCAGTCAATCCTGAGCTCGCTATTTCTGGCGCCGAATATCAAACGCCAGGAAAAGGCCAATCAAAAACATGACCATAATGACTGGCCAGTTGCCCATGCGCACATAAGGTGTGCTACCAGTACGCGGTTGAACTTCACCTTTCAGGACAAACTCTTTGAACTGGGGAGAACGTGAAACAACTTCGCCACGATGATCAACAATAGCGGAAATACCATTGGTGGTACCACGTATTAACATACGCCCTGTTTCGAGCGCACGCATGCGCGAAATCTGCAAATGCTGATGCGGCGCGAGTGAATCACCATACCAGGCATTGTTGCTACCATTAATCAACAGAGTCGCCTGCGGTAAGAAATCCAGCACCTCTTCCCCAAAGGAATCTTCATAACAGATCGAAGGTGCCATCAATTGGCCAACGGCCTTGAGCCCCTGTTGATCTTTTTCGCCAGCACTAAAACTCGACATGGGTAAATCAAAAAATTGCACCAGACCCCGGATTAAAAAACCAAGTGGTACATATTCACCAAAGGGCACCAGATGGCGTTTGTGATAAACACCCGGCGTCTTACCCAGGCTTAACAAGCTACTGTAATACTCACGCGTCTTTAGATTCATGTAAGGCAGGCCAACAATTAGCTCAACATTATTTTCCTGTGCCTCTTTTTCAAGGGGTCTAAAATAACGATGCTTCAGATCATGATAAAACATGGAAATGGAATTTTCTGGCCAGAAGATCAGATCAGTATCCCAGTTCGCTCTGGTTAATCGTTCATAAGTATCCAGCCGTAACTGAATCTTGGCCGGATCCCATTTGGTGATCTGAGGCACATTGCCCTGCACAATACTCACGCGAATCGGTTTATCGATTTCCTGTGTCCAGTTCATCTGGCCGAGTAGTGCGGCCACGCCCCAGATCACAATCAATATACTGGCCGCCTTGATGCGGATGTTCTTTTGTTGCCACAACAGTAACAGGACACCACTGCTAAAGACGCTGATAGCAGAGACACCATAGACACCCAACACCGGGGCCAGACCTGACAAGGGACTATCGATATGGCTATAGCCCAGATGCAACCAGGGCATGCCGGTAAGGAACCAGCCACGAATCCATTCAAACAGCAACCAGAGCATCGGCAGGATGAGGAGCAAGGCCCAACGTTCAAAAGTCTCACGTTGACGGTAGTGTTCAAGTAAGCGAGCACTTACATAGCCTTGCAACGCCGGGAACAGGGAAAGGTAAACAGCAAATAAAAAGGTCAGAATGGCTGCAACCACGGGTGGCGTATGGCCAAACACATGAATCGCCACATAGACCCAGGACATCCCCACCCCGAACAGGCCCATACCAAAGAAAAAACCCAGCCACGCCGCTTCTTTGCGATCAAGCTGCAGCCAGAGATAAAACAGCACGGCGGGCATCACTACCGCCAGTGGATAAATTGCGAGTGGCGCAAAGGCCTGAGAAAGTAGAACACCAGCGGTCAGGGCAATAAGCCGATACGACCAGCGCTGGTTAAGCATCACCTGTTCCGGTCTTGCTGACCTGCTCATTTGCATCCAGCGCATCTTCGTCCTGGCCAGGTTCGATACGTGTTAACTGCAGCAGATGAATACGACGATTATCGGCGCGTAGTACTTTGAATCGGAAGCTCTCAATATCGACGGTCTCGCCACGCTTGGGTAAATGGGAGAAGGCATTCATTACCAGACCACCGATGGTATCGAATTCTTCATCATCAAGATCTACCTTGAAATACTCATTAAAGTCTTCAATCGGCGTGATGGCCTTAATCGTCCAACGATCATCATCATGATCCAGAATATACAGATCATCATCAAAATCATGTTCATCTTCGATCTCACCGACGATCTGTTCAAGCACGTCTTCAATTGTCACCAGTCCGGCAACACCACCATACTCATCGACAACAATCGCCATATGATTACGACTGGCGCGAAACTCTTTGAGTAAAACATTAAGACGTTTGCTTTCAGGAATAAATACGGCGGGTCGTAACAGGTCACGCAGGTTTAATCGTGTGGCATCCCCTTTTTCCGCCTGTTGAATAAACAGCGGCAATAGATCTTTGGCCAACAGGATACCCATCACTTCATCACGGCTCTCGCCGACAACAGGGAAACGTGAATGCGCTGAGGCAATCACAACCGGCAGAATTTTTTCCGGCTCGACATCCAGTTCCACCACCACCATTTGCGAACGTGGAATCATGATATCGCGCACCTGCATGTCGGCAACCTGTAACACGCCTTCAATCATGGACAGGCCATCGACATCGAGTAACTCTTTTTGCTGTGCATCACGCAGCACATCAACGAGTTGTTCTTTATCCTGGGGTTGCTTATGAATGAGACGACGTAACCAGCTTAGCCATGTTTGACTCTCACTGTCTTCGCCATTGTTGTTCGATCGATCTTCGCTCATGGTCCGGTTAACTCATAAGGATTGGAATAGCCCAGTCGGGCCAGGATATCGGTTTCCAGCTGTTCCATCTGTGCGCTGTCTGCCGGGGAAATATGATCATACCCCTGTAGATGCAGGGTACCGTGCACCACCATGTGGGCCCAGTGAGCCTTTGCTGTTTTGTGTTGCTCAATGGCTTCGCGCTCAACCA
>JAOULB010000268.1 GCA_029882235.1 Gammaproteobacteria bacterium
GTGCAGTTCATACCGCACCGGGACATGGTACAGATGACTATGTCGTGGGGACACGTTATAACTTAAAAGTTGATAATCCCGTTGATGCCAGTGGCGTATTTGTCAAAGGTACACCTTTGCTTGAAGGACAGCATGTCTTTAAAGCCAATGCTGCTGTGCTGGATATTCTTAAAACAAAAAATGCACTGGTGCATGAAGCGGCATTAAATCATTCCTATCCACATTGCTGGCGGCATAAGACACCGATCATTTTCCGCGCGACCCCACAGTGGTTTATTAGCATGGATCAAAAAGGTCTGCGCAAAACAGCACTGGAAGAAATTAATAAAACCGGCTGGATGCCCGATTGGGGGCAGGCGCGTATCATTGGTATGGTTGAGAACCGGCCTGATTGGTGTATTTCAAGACAACGTACCTGGGGTGTACCGATTGCGATCTTTGTGCATAAAGAAACCAATGAGCCGCATCCACGTACAAGAGAACTTATCGAAGAAGTTGCACTGCGAGTTGAAGAAAAAGGTATTGAAGCCTGGTTTGAATTAGAGCCGGAAGAAATGCTGGGTGATGAAGCCAAAGACTACATTAAAGTCAGCGATACGCTGGATGTCTGGTTTGATTCCGGCGTGACGCATTTTGCGGTATTAAAACAACGCGAAGGACTTGATTCATACCCCGTCGCTGATCTTTATCTGGAAGGGTCTGATCAACACCGCGGCTGGTTCCAGTCCTCACTGCTCACCTCCGTTGCCATGACAGGTAAGGCACCCTACAAAGCTGCTTTGACGCATGGTTTTACTGTTGATGAAAAAGGGCACAAGATGTCCAAGTCAAAAGGCAATGGCGTTGAACCACAGAAGGTTGCCAATACTTTAGGTGCAGATATTTTACGCCTATGGGTGGCCGCTACGGATTATCGTGGTGAAATGAGTGGTTCTGATGAAATCCTCAAACGTACGGCGGATGCCTATCGTCGTATTCGTAATACCATTCGATTTCTGTTATCAAATTTAAATGACTTTGATCCAGAAAAACATATTGTGCCAACAAAAGATCTATTAAGTCTCGATGCTTGGGCGATTGCGCGCACTGCTGAGTTACAGCAATCCATTCTGGTTGATTATGAGAACTACGAATTTCATTATATCTATCAAAAGGTGCATAACTTCTGTGCGGTGGATATGGGGAGCTTTTATGTCGATATTACTAAAGATCGACAATATACGACTAAAGAAGACAGTGTGGCGAGACGATCTGTACAAACCGCGATGTACCATATTATCGAAGCGATGGTTCGATGGATGGCACCTATACTCAGCTTTACTGCAGAAGAAACCTGGCAATCAATTCCGGGACAACATAATGAATCCGTATTTTTAACCACATGGTATGAACTACCTGAGACAGCGTTAAGTGAGGGGCTGGGATTAGATGCGTGGAAATTGATCGGCGAAGTCCGTGATGCAGTCAATAAAGAGCTGGAACAACTGCGTGTTGCCGGTGGTATTGGTTCAGGTCTGGCGGCGAATGTTGAATTATATTGTGGTCGTGAAATTTATGATTTATTAGCACAATTGGGTGATGAGTTACGTTTTGTCTTAATCACCTCAACAGCGACTATTCAGCTGGTGAAAGATAAGCCACCAGTAGAGGCACAGCATCATACCCTGTCCTCAAATGACGAGTTATGGATTGCTGTTGCAGCATCGTCATCAGAAAAATGTGTGCGCTGCTGGCATCACCGTGAAGACGTGGGTTCAAACAAGGAACATCCTGAGCTATGTGGCCGTTGTGTCGAGAATGTATCTGGTGCGGGTGAACAGCGCCAGTTTGCCTGATTTGAAGTTTAAGTGAGATTGAAATGTTAAAATGGACATGGTTATCAGCAGTCGTAATTGTTCTTGATCAAATAACAAAATATATGGCCAGCACAATGCTGCTTATGTATAAGCCTGTCGCTATTTTTCCGATGTTTAATTTTACTCTGATGCACAACACCGGGGCTGCATTTAGTTTTCTTGATGACGCTGGTGGTTGGCAACGCTGGTTTTTTACGGTCATCGCACTGGCTGTTAGTACATTTTTAATTGTCTGGATCAAGCGGCTCACTGCAAAAGAAAAATTACAGGCCATTGCGCTGGCATTAATTCTTGGTGGCGCAATCGGTAATGTGATTGATCGAATCTGGCTGGGTTATGTAGTTGATTTTATCGATGTCTATTATCAACAGTGGCGTTGGCCTGCATTTAATATTGCGGACTCCGCAATCTCTATCGGTGCTGTTTTAATTATAATTGACACTATAAAAGCTGCTCGCTCGACCGATAACCATAAAACAGATCGGGCATAGCAGGATTATTCGAGGAATAGCATCATGGCAGATATTGAAGCATTAAGTATTGGTCCGGGTTGTGAAGTGAGCATGTATTTTAAACTCACCTTGCCTGATGGTACTGTTGCCGACGAAACAACAGATGGTGAGCCGCTGAACTTTACCATGGGCGATGGTACCTTGATCGAAGGTCTGGAAATGATGCTCTATGGGATGAAAGTGGGTGAGAAAGAATGCTTAAGCATTGACCCGCGTGATGCCTTTGGTTTTCCAGAGGAAGAAAATGTTCATACCATGCCACGTAATGAGTTTGCTGCTGATATGCCGATGGTACCAGGCACCGTGATCGCTTTTGCGACACCGAATGGTCAGGAAGTACCGGGGACCATCAAGGAAGTCACCGATGATAGCGTTATCGTCGACTTTAATCATCCGCTTGCAGGCTTTGAAGTCACGTTCGATGTTGAGATACTGGAGATAAAACCAGGGATTACTTCAGAATCGGAACCAGAACCAGAGCAGAAACCTGAATAAAATGTCGATTGTTTTAGCCAACCCCAGAGGATTTTGTGCCGGTGTTGATCGCGCGATCGAAATCGTTGAGCGTGCGATTGATGTCTTTGGTGCACCCATCTATGTACGTCATGAAGTCGTGCATAATCGTTTTGTTGTGGATAAGCTGAAAAATAAAGGTGCCGTCTTTGTTAATGAACTGGATGAAGTGCCCGATGATGCAACAGTCATCTTTAGCGCGCATGGGGTTTCAAAGGCGGTACAGCAAGAGGCAAAAGATCGCGGCCTGAAAGTATTTGATGCCACCTGTCCTCTGGTAACCAAAGTCCACCTGGAAGTCGCTCGCTTTGATAAAGCAGGTTATGAGTGTATTTTGATTGGTCATGCGGGGCACCCTGAGGTTGAAGGGACCATGGGGCAGTTTAACGCAGAAAATGGTGGTCAGATTTATCTGGTTGAAACCATTGAGGATGTTGCAAAGCTTGTTGTCAGTGATGACAAACAACTTGCTTATGTTTCACAGACAACCTTATCAATGGATGATACCGCGGCAATCATAGACGCATTAAGACAACGCTTCCCAGATATTCAGGGACCCAAAAAAGATGACATCTGTTATGCCACCCAAAACCGTCAGGATGCAGTGAAAAAACTGGCTGAACAGTGTGATCTGGTGCTGGTGGTGGGTTCGGTCAACAGCTCCAATTCAAATCGACTCAAAGAGGTTGCTGAGCGGTTAGGTACGCCGGCCTACCTGATCGATAATGAGACTGAAATAAATAAAAACTGGCTAGAATCAGTTAAAACGGTCGGCGTAACTGCCGGAGCATCAGCACCTGAAGTATTAGTGAATAATGTTTTACTGCAACTACAGCAATGGGGATGTGGTGAACTTATTCAGATGGGTGGGCAGATGGAAACAGTGACATTTTCTTTGCCGAAGCAGTTGCAGGCAGGGTAAAAAAAACGAGTT
>JAOULB010000269.1 GCA_029882235.1 Gammaproteobacteria bacterium
GATGTGCAGATTAAAATCAAATTGTCTGGCCGCATTAATATAGGAGTGACACATGTTATTACCATCACCAATCCAGGCGACCTTTTTACCGCTGATATCACCGCGTTGTTCAACATAGGTTTGTACGTCGGCGAGTAACTGACAGGGGTGATACATATCCGTCAGCGCATTAATGACAGGCACTTGCGAATAAGAAGCAAATTTTTCCAGTGTTCCATGATCAAAGGTTCGAATCATGATGATATCGACCATGCGGGATAAAACACGGGCGCTATCTTCAATAGGCTCGCCTCTTCCTAATTGTGTATCGCGTGGTGACAGGAAAATGGCATGACCACCAAACTGCGCCATTGCGGCTTCAAATGAGACACGCGTACGGGTTGATGACTTATCAAAGATCATCGCCAGGACTTTGTTTTTCATAACTTCGTGAGGCTGCCCTTCACGAACCATTTTTTTTAGTTCTATTGCACGTTGGATAATGGCCTTTAAGGCCTGTTTATCAATATCCATAAGTGTTAGAAAATGTTTGACCATTATATTTCCTCCGGGTGGAGACTACTGACTTAGAAAATTACTGATAAGATCAGCAACAATGGAAATGATTTGTTCAGCTTCATCATCATTAGTGATGAGCGCAGGTAAGAGGCGCACGACATTACCGGCAGTGACATTGATGAGTAAGCCACGTTCAAGCGCCTGGCCTACCAGTTCACCGCAATCTTTATTGAGTTCGATACCAATCATCAGACCTTTGATACGAATGTCTTGAATGCCAGCGACACCCTGTAACTGATCACGAAAACCCTGTCTGAATTTTTGTCCAAGCTGTGTAGCGCGTTGGTCAAGATTGTCAGCATCCATAGTTTTAACAACGGCGAGTGCAGCACTACAGGCCAGTGGATTACCACCAAAAGTAGAACCATGATTGCCCGGCTGAAAAATATTCGCAGCTTTACCACCAGCAAGACAGGCGCCGATGGGCATGCCATTGCCGAGTGATTTTGCCAACGTCATGACATCAGGTTTGATCTTATTGTGTTGGTGCGCAAACCATGTGCCCGTTCGACACATACCGGTCTGAATCTCATCAAGCATGAGTAACAGCTCATGCTGGTCGCAGATTTTTCTTAATTCGTTCAGGTATTTCGCATCGGGGATAGAAATGCCGCCTTCACCCGTTACAGGTTCAACTAAGATTGCGGCTACATCATCACGATTATCGGCCAGGCGAGCGATGGCATCGACATCATTGTATGGCACACGCAAAAAACCCTGCACAAGGGGTTCAAAGCCAGCCTGAACTTTTGGATTACCTGTGGCACTTAAGGTACTGAGGGTTCGACCGTGAAAGCTGCCTTCAGTCACAATGATATGCGGCACAGAAATATTTTTACTGTGTCCAAACAGGCGTGCAATTTTAATCGCTGCTTCATTGGCTTCGGCACCGGAGTTACTGAAGAACACTCTTTCCAAACCTGATAAGCGACACAATTCATCTGCGAGTTCTGATTGCACACCAATGCCATAAAGGTTCGAGGTGTGCATTAACTTACCGGCCTGATCGCAAATCGCCTTTGTCACAGCCGGATGGCTATGGCCCAGACCACAGACGGCAATACCGCCCAGGGCATCCAGATATTTTTTACCTTCTGTATCCCACAGCCAGACACCATCACCATGACTGAAGGTCACGGGCAGTCGAGCATAGGTTGTCATCAAATGATCGGCCATAGACTTTGTATAAACTGTTTTCCTGTAAAATAAAAAGGCAGTCCGCTGAAAACAACGGACCGCCATCAATGGAACCTTATTTTATCCAACAAGGCCGTAGAATCAACCCCTTGTCGGTTCACGCACGATTAAAAAACCCGGCCGGAGCCGGGTTCTGTATCAGGCAGAGCTGAGACTTAGAACGGGAAGCCGTGTCCCTGCGCAGTCATGCCGAGGATCATTGGGATCGACAGCAGTGTGTTGGTGCGCGAAGCAATAAAGGCAATGTTTTTTGCTTTTGCTTTTTCTTCATCGCTGGCCTGTACTATTCCCAGTACTTTTTTCTGGTTTGGCCAGATCAGTACCCAGACGTTAAACAGCATAATGGTACCTAACCAGGCACCCATGCCGATGACCTGATAACCCTGCTGGAAGGTGAAGGCAGCCACAAAACCAGAACCTTGCGCCGTGTGCATGGCTTCAAGTGCCATTGCACCTGTTAACCAGGTTGCCAGTGCCGCCCAGCGGAACCACAGCAATGCACGTGGGGCAATGTATTTACTAATACCAGCAGGCCCAGGACCACCAGAGTCAGCCATGGCAACACCAAGTGCGGGAACCTGCACAAAGTTGAAGTAGTAAAGCAGGCCGATCCAGGCAATACCGACAAGCACATGGACCCAGACCCAGAATTCCCAGGGGTTAACTGTGCCACCCTTGCCCATCATGAAAATAATAATTATTGAGAGAATGACACCAGAGACGATGGTGCCAGTAATGGTTTTTAATGGATTCATTCTGCGTTCCTTTTTATGTAGTCATACTAGTGAAAATCTTTATTGAAGACTATTTTACTATGGTATTTATAGATTACACCATACTCCTAAGGCAATATCACCGCCCAGGCAGATTCGTGTGCGCATGATAGAATGAATCCAGATTCAATTAAATGCATATAAAAATGGATGCTATTCAACTAAGTATTTTTACCAGTCAGATCAATTCGATCTGCGCAGAGATGGGCGCAGTGCTGCAAAGAGCGGCCTTTTCTCCGAATATTCGTGATCGACTGGATTTCTCCTGTGCAATTTTTGATGCGAGTGGGGAGCTGTGTGCACAGGCCGCCCATATCCCGGTTCATCTGGGCAGTATGGCCTATGCCATGCGCGGAATTGTTGAAAATGTCGACTGGCAGGATGGCGACATGGTGATTTTGAACGATCCCTTTCTCGGCGGCACCCATTTACCCGATGTGACCGTAATTGCGCCGGTCTTTATTAACGGTAACTTGCAGGCATTTGTGGCTAATCGCGCCCATCATGCTGATATTGGGAGCGAATCTCCGGGATCGATGCCTATTTCTTCCAGCCTTGAAGAAGAGGGGGTGATCATACCCCCAACTCACTTGATTAAAGCAGGTGAGCTGGATGAGTCCGTACTGGATGGGATTTTGGGACAAACCCGCAGTGAGCTTGAAGGCCGTGGCGATTTTGTTGCCCAAATCAGCGCCAATCGAACTGGACTGGCGCGACTGGGGCAATTGATTACGAATACAGGGCTTAGAGAGTTTGGTCTCGCGCTGGATCAGCTCAATCAGTATGGGGAAAAACTGGCCGCAGAGGCCCTGGCGCAGATCCCGGATGGTAACTACGCATTTCAGGACTTCATGGATGATGATGGTCTGGGCCACCAGGATTTAGTCATTCAGGCAAGTTTGAGTGTCAAAGGTCATCACGTGCATGTCGATTTTACCGGGACCGCAGCTCAGACACCGGGCAACATCAATTGCCCGCTATCGGTTGCCGCCGCTGCGGTGTATTACGTGTTTCGTTGTTTAATGCCTGTGCAAACCCCCGCCTGCGCGGGGAGTTTTCGTTCCATTACACTTTCCGCGCCCGAAGCTTGTCTGGTGAATGCCGTGCGCCCAGCTGCGGTGGCGGCGGGGAATGTCGAGACCAGTACCCGCATTGTCGATGTTGTGATGGGGGCGCTGGCTCAGGCCATACCGGAACAAATCCCGGCAGCCAGTCATGGCAGTATGAATAACCTCGCTATGGGGGGAGTGTCTGAAGGGAGGAGT
>JAOULB010000270.1 GCA_029882235.1 Gammaproteobacteria bacterium
CGCATCATAACGATCCAGACCACGATAAGCCTCGGGGCCTTCATCATTAATACAGGCATCGACGGTAAAGATATTGATCATGGGCAGCTTGTGGCGTTTACCCATTTCATAGTCATTAAAATCATGTGCGGGGGTGATCTTCACACAACCCGTACCAAATTCCTGATCGACATAGTCATCGGCAATAATCGGTATCTGTCGTCCAACCAGTGGCAGGGTAATGGTTTTACCAATGAAGTCTTTGTAACGCTCATCTTCCGGGTTAACGGCCATTGCCGTATCACCGAGCATGGTTTCAGGGCGGGTGGTGGCCACAACCAGATGGCCTGAACCATCGGTTAGAGGGTAACGGATATGCCAGAGGTGACCATTTTCTTCTTCCTGAATCACTTCCAGATCAGAAACTGCGGTGTGCAGGACGGGATCCCAGTTCACCAGTCGTTTGCCGCGATAGATCAGTCCTTCATCATGCAAACGAACAAAGACTTCCTGCACCGCATCGGACAGGCCTTCATCCATGGTGAAGCGCTCACGGGCCCAGTCAACCGAGGTACCCATACGACGTAACTGACGCGTGATGGTGCCACCGGAGTGTTCTTTCCATTCCCAGACTTTATCGATAAAGGCCTCACGGCCGAGATCATGACGGGTTTTGCCTTCCGCCTGGAGCAGGCGTTCGACCACCATCTGGGTGGCGATACCGGCGTGATCGGTGCCGGGTTGCCAGAGGGTATTGTGCCCCTTCATTCGATGGTAGCGGGTCAGGGCATCCATGATGGTGTCCTGAAAGGCATGGCCCATATGCAAACTGCCGGTCACATTCGGCGGTGGAATCATGATGCAGTAGGGCTCACCTTCCCCTGAAGGTGCAAAGTGATTGTCTTTTTCCCAGGTTTGGTACCAGCGTTGTTCGATGTCTTGAGGCTTGTATGTTTTATCCACAGAGATAGTTACTTATATTGTCTTGTTTTTGTCAGGGTTGGAGGATTATACCGGACAAATCTTTGGCCGGTCACCCATACGGAGGGCCAGTGGAAGTTATTTTTTAGCCGGAAGTTATTTTTTGTTTTTATGCTGCTCGATGAAAATCTGGATGCGGGCTTTGAGATCTTCTTCCAGACGGGCGGCATAGGTTTTCAGTTTATGCTCTAACTCATATTCGAGTTCAGTTCGGAGTTGAATGAGTGAGTCAGCGAAGGATTCATCATCAACATCCAGTTCCTGATCGGGATCGGCTTCAACAAACTGGGTGTCTGCAAAATCGATTTGAGGCTCTTTCTCGCTTGCTTCTGTAGCTGATTTTCTCGGGACAATAATAATATCATCCAGCTCTGGTACTTCGTCAGGATCAGATTTCAGAGCAAATTGACTGGCCTGATTAATACTTTCACGTGCCTTATTGAGTTTATCTTCACTGGTGGCGAGTAATGATTTAATGGATTCCAGGGCCTTGACCATGGACTCATTGTCTTCATTCAGCTTGTCCCTCTTGTCTGAATTGTCTGCCATTCACTATGCCTGTTTCGATAGATTATGCGTTTCCAGTGCGTAGCCACGATCGCGGTAAAACTTATAACGTTCACGGGCCTGATGACGGCTGTTAGCATCCCCTGCAACCAGCTCAACTATACGCTCATATCGGCTAAAAAAAGTGGGAACTTGAGTGGAAAGATTGATCAGTACTTCGGTGTTATCTTCCGGTTCATGGTCATGGCCAATCAGCACAGGGCAATCTGCTGCTGTCTCGGTGTTATAAAGACTATGTGGAACAAAACTGCCCTGCTTAAAGGTCCACATCATTTGATCGAGTTGTTCTGCCTCTTGTTGGTTATCCGTATGCACATAGACATGGTTATCGAGTTTATAGGCCTTCTCGGCCAGACGACAGACAAACTGATTGGCTGCTTTATCATGCTCATCTTCAAGGACATAAAAATCAACGCGGGTCATGGCATCACCTTATTTACAACGATCAAGAAGGTATTGCGTTAATAAAGGAACAGGGCGACCTGTTGCGCCTTTATTTGCACCTGAATCCCAGGCGATACCCGCAATATCAAGGTGCGCCCATTTAAGATTTTTGGTAAAGCGCGACAGGAAGCAGGCTGCCGTAATCGTTCCGGCATCACGACCACCAATATTCGCCATATCGGCAAAATTACTCTTGAGCTGTTCCTGATATTCTTCCCACAGGGGCATTTGCCAGACACGATCACCAGACTGTTCTGCGGCTTCTTTAATATCATCAACAAGATCATCATTGTTACTTAAAAGCCCCGCAGGGTGTTTGCCTAGAGCAACGACACAGGCACCGGTCAGTGTCGCAACATCAATCACAGAAGCAGGCTTAAACTTTTCACTATAGGTGAGGGCATCACAAAGAATGAGTCGTCCTTCAGCATCGGTATTCAGCACTTCAATGGTTTGTCCCGACATGCTTGTGACAATATCGCCGGGTTTATTGGCATTGCCATCAGGCATGTTTTCACAACTAGGAACCAGCGCAACGACATTGAGTTTTGGTTGCAGCTCACCAATGGCGCGCATGGTACCGATCACGCTGGCTGCACCGCACATATCAAACTTCATTTCATCCATGGCGGGCGAAGGTTTGATTGAGACACCACCTGAGTCGAAGGTAATGCCTTTACCGACCAGAACATGGGGCTGTTCATCCTTTTTGCCCCCTTTGTATTCGAGCACAACAAGCTTTGGTGCTTCACGGCTGCCTTTAGCGACAGAGAGCAGTGATCCCATGCCGAGTTTTTCCATCGCAGCCTGGTCGAGAGTGCTGGTGGACATGTTTTTAAACTCAGCCGCAATTTTATCGGCGGCATCGGCCAGATAAGTTGGCGTACAGATATTACCGGGCAGGTTACCTAGATCGCGTGCGAGGTCGGATCCATTACCGATGGCTACCCCTTCGATAAGGGCAGAAGCAAGGGTTTCTTTTTTATCGTCGGGAACCAGCAGTGTTAATTTGGTCAGTGGTGATTCGACAGGATCTTTTTCTGATTTTAACTGATCAAATTTATACAGAGCAGCATAACTGGTTTCGATCAGGGTGCGTACTTTCTTATATAGGCCCGAACCTTTGACTTCGAGCTCAGCCAGACAGCAGGCGGCGCTCTGGCTTGCAGATGTATCCAGCGCCTTCACCATGGCGGAGATGATTTTACGGAACTGAGTGCTATTAAGTTTGTCTTTCTTACCACAACCCAGGACTAATATGCGTGAGGCCTGAATACCTTCAGGCCGAGGTAGCAAGAGTGTTTGTCCAACTTTGCTGGGTAGATCCTTGCTTTCAAGGAGTTGCTTGAGAATATTATTACTGGCGGAATTTAATTGCTCTGCACTATTGGTAAGGCCTTCATTTTCATAACAACCGATAACAATGCAATCGGCTTTGATTTGGGCAGGATTTAGAGCATCGAGCAAAATTTCCATAAAGTCTCCTTCAGCTAAGGTCGTGATGGACGTGTTGAGATAATTCTAATCGCCCCAGGTGCGCCTGTAGGCAGTAACCTATAATGGTATTACAATTAAACATCTAAGAATAGCTATCAGCGAATTGGGCAAAGCCGGGTCAAAAAATTGCTAATTATAAATAAATACCTGATAAGAGAGGTTTTTACGACCCTGCTGGCGGTGACAACAGTCCTGTTGCTTATCTTTATTAGTGGACAGCTAACGGGGCTGTTTAGTAAAGCGGCTTCAGGTTCATTGCCCGTCGACACAATTATGGCCTTACTTGGGCTCAAAAGTATCAGTAATCTT
>JAOULB010000271.1 GCA_029882235.1 Gammaproteobacteria bacterium
ACCGGATTTAAAGTCAGCCAGCTGCTTGGCGATATAGGCTTCACCCTGCCCAGCCAATTTTGGCCATGCGGGATTAGCACTATTACCTTTTGGGCCATGGCAACCGACACATGTGCCGGCCTTAGCTTTACCGGCAGCAGCATTGCCTTTGGCCTGAGCAGAGCCTGCCAGGGCCAGGGCAACACCTACTATAAGTAGCTTGTTTAACATCATTTTGACTGGTCAACCATGTATTTAACAGCGGCCTGCACTGCTTTATCACTTAGATCAGAACGACCACCCTTGGCAGGCATGAAACCGGTTTTACCCTTGAAGCCCTTAATGGCATGCGTGTTCATTGTGTCCATACCCTGGCCGATACGTGATTTCCATGCCGCTTTATCACCAACTTTCGGTGCACCGGCAGCGCCTGTGCCATGACATGCAAAGCAGGCTTGCTGGTAAGTTGTCTGGCCTTCGCCAGCCTGTACATTTGCTGCTCCCAGAACCAGTAAAGCAGACGCAGTAATCATCAGTTTTTTCATTGTATATTCTCCATCGTGTAAGCTATTTCTGTCCCGGAGCCAGCTCTGCTGGAGAGCCGTGTTACTATGTGCGCCGAAACGATTAAAATCGGTGGCCTTATATACCAAGCACAGCCCACAGGGTCAAGCTAAGCACCATAATTAAGGTGATTTCCTCTATGTCGAGTAAAAATATCAATTATTATCAGCGCGCCCAATTTACCGTCAGCGTACCCGAACCTCGACTGGCTCCCGAGGATTCGGGCATGGAAGTCGCCTTTGCCGGGCGCTCTAATGCAGGTAAATCCAGCGCACTGAATGTCATTACTGCGCAAAAATCGCTGGCACGCACCAGTAAAACACCGGGGCGCACCCAACATCTGGTGTTTTTTGAGCTGGATGAGCAGCGTCGACTGGTGGATTTGCCGGGATATGGCTACGCCAAGGTTCCAGGAGCCGTGCAGCACAAATGGCAAACGGCCATGTCTGAATATCTCAGCGACCGTCAGTCCCTGCGCGGCCTGATCCTGATGGTCGATATTCGCCGCCTGCTGACTGAATTCGACACCCAGATGCTCGACTGGTGTCAAAACAGTCAAATGCCGGTGCATATTCTGCTGACCAAATCGGACAAGCTCAAACGTGGCCCGGCCAAAAGCGCCCTGTTACAGGTTCGCCGCCTACTGGAACAATACCCAAATACAACAGTACAGCTGTTTTCATCGCTGAAACGGGAAGGTGAAAACGAAGTACGTCAGCTGCTGAATGAATGGCTTGAGGTTAAAACGGAGGAATAAAAAAAAGCCCTTGGCCTAGGAGTGTGGGGGAGGCGGCCGAGGGCTTTAAGTATTTCCCGGTTTGGGGTAACCGGGTTGTTTCCCGCCAGGGAGGTTATGCGGGAACCAAGCTGCTTCAGTTACAAGTGTAGACAGCTTTGATCGGAACTCTAGTAAGGACTTGTTAAACATTGTTAAATTGGTCACACAATCTGCATTACTTCTTCTTTTTTAATTAAATCAAAGACTAAGCAAAAAAATGGCCCCGATGTACATTGGGGGAAACATCGAGGCCAAGGTATCATCCGGCTTGGGGCGGCCGGATGACTATCGATCCCGCAGAAGGGAGGATAGCGGGAAGATGCTTTCGCATCGTACAGGATATGACTAGTGGATAAATGAAAAGTTCATTTCTCAAGCTCTACCAACTTATAACTCTAATCCTGAAAATTTTTATGTTTATAAAACCCATAATTAATCAATATGGTACCTACAAAAATTGCCCGCAAAGACGTTAACTAATAAAACAAATCTTTAGTGCGGTAGCTTTAAAATTGAAAATTTTATCCATTGATGATGACAAATTTGTCCAGAGCTTTATTAGCAAGACTCTGGATAAGGAATATGATCTCTATCTTGCTTCCAATGGTGAAGAAGGGATTGCCAAAGCAATCGAGATTAAACCTGATGTCATTATCCTTGATGTCGAAATGCCGGGCATGAATGGTTATGAAGTTTGTGACCAGCTCAAGCACAATGAAGCTACTGTTGATATTCCAGTCATCTTTCTTTCATCAAAATCTGATTTACGCGAACGTATGCAAGGCTATGAAGCCGGTGGTGATGATTACCTGCTTAAACCCTGTGAGCCAGAAACCCTGCTGGCCAAGGTACGTGTACTTCTGCGCTATCGCGATCATGAACTGAATCTCTATCAACAATTTGAAGAGGCGCAAAAGACCGCCCATATCGCCATGACCGGTAGCAGTGAACTGGGCATGGCCATGCAGTTTGTTGAAAGCAGTTATTTACTCAAAGACTATACCGAGCTGGCCTATGCCTTTTTCTCTGTGAGTAATCGTCTGGGTTTAAAGTGTTCATTGATGTACTTGATCGAGAAAGAACCGCTGTGGTATTCCTCGACAGGCGCAGTCTCCCCACTGGAAAAAGATCTGCTGGTGATGATGCGTGAAGACAAGCGCTTTTATGATTTTGGTTGTCGCACCATTATCAACTACCCCAATGTTTCTTTGCTGGTAAAAAATATGCCCATCGATGACATGGAACGTTATGGCCGATTGAAAGATCTATTACCCGCCGTCCTGGGCGCACTTAATGGCAAGATCTTCACCCTGGGAACTGAAAAGGTCATGCAAAAACAGGCGACTGATCTTGCTGTGTCTTTTGACCGTGTCAAAACGCTATTGCTGGCTTTAGGTAACTCGCTTAATAACAATCAAAAAGAAAGTACTGCTGTATTGCGCAAAATGTTACATGAGCTCGATGGTTTTTTACCCCAGCTGGCACTTGAAGATGATCAGGAGGCAAGAATTCTGGATCATATCGAACAGGCCGTGGCTAAGTCAGGCGAGATAAACGACTCAGGTCAGGATATGGCCGAAACGTTTAAAATGGTCATCGCACAGTTACATCAGCTGCTGGAGCAACAAAACAACTTCATTGAGGAAATGGTACAGAAACAATACGCTGGCCAGAAGAATGATGATAATGACGAAAACAAATACACCATGGATGTTGAGTTATTTTAATCTAATACAATTAAATGGTTGGCTAACTCATTTTGATTAGTTTGATCGGCAGGGTAATGTTGTTGTAAGTGTTCACCACAGGCATTCACTGCATTAACAAACCCATCTGCAATACGCCTGGCTTTAATATCAGCAATAAATTTCCCAACAATGACTTGCCATGCGTCATTACTCACATGATCATTAATGCCCTTATCTGCAATAATCTCAACATAATGTTCCGCTGCTGAAACAAAGATCAATACGGCATTTCGTTTCTCCGTGTGGTGTAAGTTCTGCGCAAAAAACTGCTCCATCGCCACTCGATGTGCGCGCTGGTATTTAACGCGTTTTGGAATGAGTAACATTGTTAACGGTTGCCAGCGGAACATCGCTGTGAAAAATAAAAAGCTTACGATCTGAATTAAATAACTATGTTCCGCAACGAGGGCATATCCTGTTAGTCCAAGTATCGCGGGAGTGACCAATGCAATTAATGCAGCAACCAGGGTTGGGATATAAATATAATCATCTGCTGCCGGCGCAATAACCGTCACCAGTTCGCCCGAGGTTTTACTCTCTACTGCCTTAATTGCAGCAGCAATCTGTTGTCTGTCTGTGTCGTTGATCAATTTCACTTTACCATCCTCCTGAAGCACCACCGCCACCGAATGATCCACCACCACCCGAGAAGCCACCGCCGCCACCTGAGAAACCGCCGCCTGAATAACTGCCACCGCCATAAC
>JAOULB010000272.1 GCA_029882235.1 Gammaproteobacteria bacterium
TCACTGTGTTTACCGATATCGACTGTGGTTATTGCCGAAAATTACATAATGAAATGGCTGATTATAATAAATTAGGTATTAAGGTTCGTTATCTCGCTTTTCCTCGCGCAGGTATTGGTTCTGATTCCTATAAAAAGGCGGTTTCTGTCTGGTGTGCTGAAAATAGAAACACGGCCATGACCAGTGCCAAAAACGGCAAAGATCCAAAAGCCAAAGATTGTAAGAACCCTGTTGCTGCACATTACAAATTGGGTGAGCAACTGGGTATTCGTGGCACACCCGCACTGGTGATTGAAACAGGTCAGGTTGTACCGGGTTATGTGCCTGCGGATCGTTTGTTTGCCGGACTAGAACAGCAAAAGAAAGCAAATTAAGTAGATATAGCTCTGATTGTTTTACTATGTGTAAATAGAATCATGGCCTGGATGGATGCGTCAGGCCAGAGCTTTTCTATCCCTTCAATGTAATAACGCATTTGTGGCTGGTAGTGTTGAGTTAATTTATCTAACTCAACTTCGCTTGACTGCTGATGCGTCTTATAATCAACAATAACTATCTTATCTTCACTAATCACTAAACGATCAATAATCCCATTGACGGTTTTGTTGCCAGATTGATAACAAACCGGCACTTCATTATAGGCCTGTTTGTATTTATTCGAGTCAAACAAAAATCCCAGATTATTATCTGATATCAAACCGGTTGCTTCCTGCCAGCAGTCATTAAATTCATCTTCACTGAGTGAGCCGGATAGCTGTTGTTGAGTTAACTGGCGTGCCTGTTCGGGCGTTAAGTTTTTATCGCTTAATTTTTCCAGCAGCAAGTGAATGGCGATCCCGCGTTTACGACCATCTTCATCGGTATCCGTCGATGAAGAGCTAATATCACTTGCGCTATAGCTTGGTGCTATTTCACCAGAAAAAGATTTGATGTTGATTGCTTGAGACAGGTTTTTATCAATGTTGAGATTTTTCTCTGTTTGAATTTTTTCAACCGAAGTTGATTTGTTAATCTGTCCAAAGTTTTCCAGCGTCCTGTCTTGGTCTAATCCCTCGCCATCAACTTCATAGGCAGACAGAACCTGTCCATACCAGCCCAGCTGAGATCCGCGGGCAGACTGTGTACCACTTATATATAGATACTGGCGTGCGCGGGTGACCGCAACATAGAGAAGATTGGCTTCTTCCTGTGTCTCCTGCGCCTGTCGATGTTCAAGCTGTGCACGACCAAAGGCCTCGCACTCTTTTTTCGGCCGGTTCATCAGAAAACATTCAGGCCGATCACTTTCGGCGGGCCAGTTGATCAGGCTTTGATGCGCTGAATTATTCGATGGTGTGCTGGCGCTATCAACCAGAAATACAATCGGTGCTTCAAGTCCTTTGGATTCATGAATGGTGAGTAGCCGCACGCGTTCCTGCCGAATCGCGGCAGGGGGTTCATCAGGACTTTCAGTACTTTGTTGCTGCAGCTCTGTTAACCATTGAATAAAACGCGTCAGGCTAGGATAACGACCACTGTCCATTTCCAGTGCCAGTTCAAGAAAGCGGGTGAGGTTTGCACTAACTCGTGGTTTTAGCTCTAATGGAAAAGCAGCCTGGTAACGCGCCAGTATATTCGCCTCACTATAGATCTGATCGAGTAAATCATGTGCCGGGATATGACCCGCACGCGATCGCCAGCGCCCGAGCATGACATAAGCACGATTAAAATCAGAGTCGGATTGTTGTTCTGCAAGACTGGCCAGACGTTCATACCAGTTACCCGAACCCGCATTGGCTATCATTTTCAGATCGTCATTGGATAAGTCAAACACGGGTGAGCGCAGGATCCCGGCCAGCGCAAGATTATCAAATGGCGTTATCAACCAGTTGAGCAGGTTCACCATGTCGATGACCTCAAGCGCATCAAGCAAGGTGCCACGATCCGCGCCTAAATACGGTATTCCCTGTTCACGCAGGGCCTGTTCATAGTCATGCACATGCGTGCGTGCACGTAAGAGCACAATAATATCGCTATAAGTGACAGGACGGCTTGCCCCATCGGCTTCAATCATGACGCGGTCATTGACCAGTGTATTGATTTCATTGGCGATCAGCTGGCCTTCTTTATAATGCGCCTGCCGAATATTTTGCTCGCGTGGTGTCGTCAGCGGATTTCGTAAACCGGCTGTAGGTATTTCTTCTTCATCGGCTTCGTCATCAACACCCAATCCCAGCAGTTTCACCTGACCAGACAGCTCAGTGTGTTGAGTTGCATGCGGACTAAAGTCAGGTAGTTGCTCATGCAGGTCGCCCTGACCGAATAACCGATTAACAAAATCAATAATCGCCGGTGATGAGCGCCAGGATTTATTCAGCGGCAAGGTCTTCGCCTGCATTTTTTCTGCCAG
This sequence comes from Gammaproteobacteria bacterium, assembly GCA_029882235.1. Classification (GTDB taxonomy): domain Bacteria; phylum Pseudomonadota; class Gammaproteobacteria; order UBA6429; family Thiohalophilaceae; genus JAOULB01. Next base: position 2,390 of record JAOULB010000272.1, read on the forward strand.
CCATGACTGTGCCGTATTAAACAAACGCGGCTCTGCACGACGAAAGCGATAGATCGACTGTTTGGCATCGCCGACTAAAAACACACTGCGTTGCCGATCCGACTGACTCGCCGCCATTTCTTCTAATATGGGTAACACCAGCTGCCACTGCGTCGGGTTAGTATCCTGAAACTCATCGATCAACAAATGATCAATGCGCGTATCCAGTTTGTATTGCACCCAGAGTGCATGCTCGCTTTGGGTCAGCAGTAAAAATGTTTTCCATTCCAGATCAGTAAAATCAAGCAGGCGTTGTTCCTGTTTAATGCGTTGATAGTGTTGAATCAGCTGATGACCGGCTCGATACCACGCGCAACTAAGCTGATAGGTCTTGATCGCATTGCGCTGTTCATTGGTCGCAATAATGCGCGCACAAATGGATTCATGCAGCTGTAAAAATTCATTCGCACCATCTTCACCATAAGACTTACTAATCGCTTTGCTGGGTTTGCGTTTGCGCGGTTCATTGTTTCCGGTCATAAAGACCGAACAGATTTTCTTAAAAGAGGTGCTGGCATCAAACAGATTTGATAAACCCTGTGTTAAGGATTCAGCCATGTCGGTATTGGTCTTGGTAACATGCTTTTCAAGAAAATACACAAAGCGATGTAAATCTTTATTGTCCTGTAAAAACACAGCAAGCGGATCGGCATCAACATCGACCTGCATTTGTTCAGCAAGATGATCGCTGGCATAGCTCACTGGGTCGGCATGATCACGCGTATAGGCCCACCAGTCACTGCGATGATTCAAAAAACTTAACAACGACTGGCGCGTGTTATAAGTCGCCAGCTCACGAAATAGAAAATCGATCGCTTTAGCTACGGGTGACTGAGACTGTGTTGCCGCCTCACTCATCAAGGCCTCCCAGGCCTCATCCTGGGTACTGGCCGTGCGTTCGAGTAAATCAAAGCCAGCTGGCACATTCGCCTCTAAAGGAAAACGTCGCAACAGATCCTGACAAAAGGCATGAAAGGTCGTGGCCTTAATATTCTGTGCTGCACATAACAAGTCTTCATAAAGCTGGCGTGCCTTATGCTGATATTGTTCATCAGCGGGGATATCCAGCGCTTCGAGTAGTTGTTTAAGCTGCGCATCATCCGCCGCAGCCAGTTCATAGAGCCGATCCAGCAGCCGTTGCTGCATTTCAGCTGCTGCCTTACGGGTAAAGGTAATGGCGAGAATCGAAGCGGGTTCAGCGCCCAGCAACAATAACTGAATAATCCGACTCACCAGCAGATAGGTCTTACCACTCCCAGCTGAGGCCTGTACCGTCGTATTTTCACAAAGTAGAGATTGCATCGCTTCCATCGGCCTAGCTTAATGATTGTCAGCCACAGG
>JAOULB010000274.1 GCA_029882235.1 Gammaproteobacteria bacterium
CACAGGTAAGCGCTGATGAAGCACTGGAATATCGACGTGTCTATGTACGTGGTGTATTTGATCAGAAACATCAGATACTGGTCGACAACAAAGTGCATAAAGGCCAGGTGGGGTATTACGTTATTACGCCATTGCGCATGAACAATAGTAATAAGTACGTTTTAATAAACCGTGGCTGGATCGCCGCTAAACTTTATCGACATGAATTACCTGACATTGATGTAACAACCAAACTGGTTACGATACATGGTCGACTGGTTAAACCTCGTCGAGATATATTTATGATTAGCGATAAAAATCGGGAAAGTATGGACTGGCCAGCAAGAATGCAATGGCTGGATCTGAAAGAAATAGAAAATGCTACCAAGTGGGATTTTTATCAACATGCCGTGTTAATGGATGCAGATGCGCCGCATGGTTATGTGCGAGAATGGGGCAAAACCAAGCTTGATCCAGATAAAAATACCAGTTATGCCGCACAGTGGTTTAGTTTTGCTGCATTACTGTTGATTTTGTATATAGGTATTAATCTGAAAAAGAAATCAGAAAATTAATTGAATGATTATTAAGAGAAAGTTTTATGTTATCGCCAGATGAAATCAGGAAAAAAAACCAACGTACTATCATAATGATGGTGGGTGCATTCATATTACCTGTGGTTATCGCATACTTAGTTTATATTGGTAGTGATTTTACCAAGACGAGAAATAATGGCGAACTCATCACTCCACCACGGCCACTAACTGAACTGAAATTAACTGGCATAGATAACAAAGCATTCAGCTTTGAAGAGCTTAAGGGCAACTGGCATCTGGTTTATATCGGAAATGAACATTGTGATCAGGTCTGTCAGGATATTTTATCGAAAATGCATCAGACACGAATGGGCCAGGGTAAGGCCATGAGCCGTGTAGATTTGATTTATATCCACCCCGGTAAACTGAATTCCCCGATGGCGCAGAAACTGACTAAATCATATAGCCGTCTTAAAATATTGGGTTATGACGCAAGTTTTAGCCCTGTTCTCAATCGACTCTTTGGCAAAGCCCCACAGGAAAATGTGATCAAGGCTAATCGTGTTTATATGATTGACCCTTTAGGGAATCTGATGATGCGGTATAATCACGATGCCAGATTGATTGGAATTATCAAGGATCTGGAACATTTACTCCGAATTTCTCAGGTTGGTTAGCCATGAATACGAAGTTGTTTAGTCGATTAGCCCTGTTTGCAAGCTTGCTGGCGGTTGTCGTGGTATTACTGGGCGCCTATACACGACTTGCAGATGCCGGCCTGGGTTGTCCTGACTGGCCCGGCTGTTATGGTCATGTTGGTGTACCAAAACATGCTGAGGATGTGAGTGCCGCGAACCAGGCCTTTCCAGAGCGTCCAGTCGAGGCGGCCAAGGCATGGAAAGAAATGATCCACCGTTATTTTGCTGGCACGCTGGGGCTACTTGTATTCGCACTTGTCATTATTGCACTACGTAATCGAAGCGTGCCTGGACAACAGGTTGGTGTTCCGGTCTTTCTTGGGTTTTTAATTATCTTTCAGGCCCTGTTGGGGATGTGGACTGTGACCATCAAACTCAACCCAACGATTGTGATGGGGCATTTAATGGGTGGTCTTGCGACCTTGTCATTACTGGTATGGCTGAGTCTACGCCATAGCAAGCTGTTATCAGAACGACGTGGTGAAATGGTTGCCCTGAATAAACTCCACATGCCTGCACTCATTGTACTCATTGTTGTTATTATGCAGATCATGTTGGGTGGCTGGACCAGTGCAAATTATGCGGCACTCGCCTGTTCAGATGATTTTCCTACCTGTCTGGGACAGTGGTGGCCAGCAACAGATTTTAAAGAAGGTTTTGTCTTATGGCGTGGCACGGAAATGAATTTTGAGTTTGGTGTCTTGAATAATGATGCGCGTGCGGCAATTCATTTAACACATCGAATTGGTGCTGTGATTACCACATTACTTGTTATATGGTTGGCATTGAAACTACTTGCATTTGAACAGGCACAAGTGGTTAATAAGCTGGCAATCTTGTTGATGTTGGTATTACTCTGTCAAATCGGACTAGGTATTGCCAACGTCGTTTTATCATTACCCATTGGTATTGCCGTTGCTCATAATGGTGTAGGTGCAATGCTACTGCTAACATTGGTGATGATTAACCATGCGATTCGCCCTCGTGGTGAGATGATTTAATTCCATGTCTGATTCATCATCCACAACAACATTCATTCAAAGCATCGGTATTCACTGGCGTGATTACTATGAACTCTGTAAACCACGTGTTGTTGCCTTATTAGTCTTTACTGCAATCATTGGTATGTTTTTAGCAACACCGGGAATGGTGCCGCTGGATATCTTAATATTTGGATCGGTAGGGATTGGTCTTGCCTCGGCCTCTGCCGCCGCCATTAATCAGGTGGTCGATCAAAAAGTCGATGCGGATATGAACCGTACCAGCAATCGACCACTTCCGACGGGTAATCTTACCAATAAACAGGCGCTCGCTTTTGCCCTGATTATTGGTACCCTTGCGATGTTTATTCTTGTTTATTTTGTGAATACCTTAACGGCGATACTCACATTTATTTCACTTGTGGGATATGCCGTGATCTACACCATGTATTTAAAACGTGCGACTCCACAGAATATTGTAATTGGTGGTGCCGCCGGCGCCGCGCCGCCGGTACTAGGCTGGACCGCAGTGACTGGCACCATTGATCCGAATAGTCTGTTATTGTTCCTGATTATTTTTGCTTGGACACCGCCCCATTTCTGGGCGCTGGCGATTCACCGTCGTGATGAATATGCCAAGGTCGATATTCCCATGTTGCCAGTGACGCATGGCATTGAATACACACGTCTACACGCGCTGCTTTATACCATCATCCTGGTTGCAGTGACTTTACTGCCCTTTGTCACGGGTATGAGTGGCATCTTGTATCTTGTGGGTGCCCTGATACTGGGTGGAATATTCCTTTACTACGCGATTCGAATGCAATCGGGTAAGGATGATAAAATCGCGATTAAAACCTTTGGGTATTCGATTATTTATCTGATGTTACTCTTTAGTATTCTGCTCATCGATCACTACATCTAGTCGTCATTTTCATAAAGACGAAGTCAGTATTTGACAGCGATATGCACAAATTCTAATTCGATTTAGGCTGATACGAACCATCTGAAACAAAAAAAGCCGGCTGTATTCGAGTCGGCTTTATATTTGATTCGTTATGGAGTCAGTGTTTGTCTGTAACTTGCTAACCCCCAACTTAAATTACTGAATCATAAATGTGATGCTAATACCTAATATAAGGAAAATCATGGTGTTACGTAACAGATAGCGCTCATACATTTTTAAAACTCCAGATTAAATTGATTAATAATCAAAATTACTTGTGCAGCACTGAAAATTATCGGTCCTGATTTCATATACTTTAACAAATCAAAACAACAGTGTGAGTGAGGTCTCATTTTTGATCTTTTAGTGTTTAGCAGAGCGCTTGAGCCAGTGATGTATAGATGATTAAATCTGAATAAAATCCGATTTGTTCATGCTGGGAGGCTGATTCTTATATAAATACGTCAATTTCCATTGCTCACCCTTAAATTTTTCTTATGCTTGCCGCCAAATATTCTGTTGAAGGTTTGGTGTCATTTCTTGCTATTGAAACCTCACAATTTTATAATATAAGGAATTGCTAATATACTTGACGGTTCCTCTCGGGATTGTCAGGTATTTTTTTGGA
>JAOULB010000273.1 GCA_029882235.1 Gammaproteobacteria bacterium
CGTGGTATCGTGGTCATCAACCCCAATAATCCTACCGGGGCCGTTTATACAAAAGAGGTCCTTGAGGGGATTGTTAAGCTCGCAAGAAAGCATGAGCTGATTGTTTTTTCTGACGAGATTTATGACAAGATCATATACGATGATGTCAAGCATATCCCCATGGCCTCGCTAGCCGATGATATTCTGTTTGTTACCTTTAATGGTCTATCGAAATCTTATCGCGTTGCTGGTTTTCGCGCAGGCTGGATGGTCATCAGTGGCGATAAACTTCATGCAACGGATTACCTGGAGGGGGTAGAGCTACTGGCTTCTATGCGACTTTGCTCCAATGTTCCGGGCCAACATGCCATTCAAACTGCGCTCGGTGGCTATCAGAGCATAAAAGATCTGGTTGCGCCGGAGGGTCGGTTTTATAAACAACGCGATCTTGCATACAAGCTAATTTCAGAAATTCCTGGAGTCAGTTGTGTTAAACCTAAAGGTGCTTTATACATCTTTGCCAAACTTGATCCTGAGGTTCATCCTATAAAAGATGATGAACAATTCGTGCTAGATATGCTGCTTCAGGAGAAAATCCTGCTGGTGCAGGGCACAGCATTTAACTGGCCAAAACCCGATCACTTTAGAGTCGTATTCCTGCCACGAGAAGATGAGCTTGTTGAAGCCATAGAGCGTATTCGACGGTTTCTTTCTACTTACAAACAGCGATAATTCCTATAGGCTAAGCAGATATACAAGTATGATATTGAGCGCCAGCAATAGAAAACTCACGCCTTGCCAGACTTTTACAGGATTACGTTTAATGAGAGGAATGTAATCCTGGTTAATCAAGCTCGAATCAGGGTTCGAGAGTGCGTAAATAAATTCAGATAACTTATCAAAACGTATATCTGGATTAATACTCACGGCTTTTTCCACGGCCTTGTCTACCCATGCCGGCACTTCTGGAACAAAATGCTTAATAGAACGATATTTCGCGTGTCGCAAAGAACGTGCGCTTAGCTCGCGAGTAAAAGGAAGTTCGCCAGTAATTAACTCATAGCCGATCACACCCAGTGAAAATATATCGGAGCGATTACTACCAGAACCGCCAATATGATATTCAGGTGCAGTGTAGTTAATTGTACCTAACAGGTTATTTGTCTTCAGTGGTGTCGTGATTTCTTCGATACCAGCAATTTTAGTTGAACCGAAATCGATGATTTTTACAGTCCCAGTATCATCAATCAAAATATTTTCTGGCTTTAAATCCTGATGAATCATTTCCATCCGATGAAAGGCTCTTAGTCCTTTAGCAATTTGGTTACAGAGTTCACGCACAACTGCAAGTGATGGACGAGGATTATCATCCATCCATTGGCGCAATGTCTGACCTTCTATATATTCTGTAATATAGTAAAGAGCATGGCGTTTCCGATTAATCTTCAGAACTTTGAGCACATGAGGGTTGTTGATGCGCCGCCCAGCCCATTCTTCATGTAAAAATTGATTAATGTATTCGGGATCGTCATCATAGTTGACAGAAGGCGCTTTCAGGACAACTTTTTCACCCGTATCGGTATCGGTGGCGAGATAAACCTCCGTTCTTTTATTAGAAAAAAGTTGGCGTGATATTTTATAACCATCAAGTATCATGCCTTGCTCAAGAGGAGGGGGAAAGGGGAGCTTAGTAAGCTTTTGATAAAATTCCTTTTCATTTTCGCCGGGGAGATGTTTAATTTGGACAAGTTGACAACTCAGGTTGTCGTCACTGTTGTTTGTAACAGCAGTGTCAACAATGGCTTTGCATGCCTTGTTAAGGTCACTTAAGTTAGTTTGAATATGGTTTTTTATTGTGTCATCAGATACGTACTCATATACACCATCACTTATAAGTAAAAATATATCATTATTCTCAACAGGCACTGTTCTTACGTCAATATCAAGTCGCAAATCAATTCCCATCGCTCTGTTTAGATACGACTTGTTATTCTCCAAGACTATGCGATGATCATGGGTGAGTTGTTTTAAATGTTCTTCCTTTAATCGATAAATGCGGGTATCGCCAACGTGAAAAAGATAGGCCGTATTTGATTTAAAAACTATTGAACTAAACGTTGTCACCATGCCCTGAGCATGGCCATATTCACGCTGCCCCTGACTGTGTAGCCAGCGATTAAGCGCAGACAAAACTTTCTGTGCAGAAGTCTTGACTGTCCAGCTTTCTGGCGTACTGAAATAATCGGACAAGAAACCTTTCACGCAGGCTTCGCTGGCCTGTTTTCCTGCGTCACTTGTGCTCATACCATCGGCAATGGCAATTGCGATCCCTTTTGTGGTTAACAATGGCTCATCAGGAATGTGAATGCCACAGGCGTCTTCATTCTGCGGCTTCACACCAGCAATACTGTATTGACCAGAACTTATTTCAAGTGATGCGTTCATAATTAAGAAAATTTACCACCAGGGCGCCAGGACACCAAGAAATAATAATTTTAATCTGGCGACTTCGCGCCCGGTGGCAATCGTTTTATTAAGTTACCTCAATCATCTGTACCGTTCCATCTGGCATCACCTCAGCCATATGTCCTTTGGGCTCATCAAGGAATAGCGCTACCGCAACTAACGTAATTAAAGCAGCGCCAGCAATCACCAGAAAGAATGCCTGTGGCGAAACAAATGACAACACGGTTAGAAAAGTTACCGCGCCAACGTTACCATAAGCACCAGCCATGCCTGCTACTTGTCCTGTTAGACGTCTTTTAACTAAAGGAACAATAGCAAACACCGCACCTTCGCCAGACTGAACGAAGAAAGAACAGGCCATGGAAGCAACAACTGCCAGCCAGATTGGCCATGCAGATGTGATATTGCTCATCAGAAAATAACCGGCAGCCAGGCCTGCTATCAAGATTAATAGCGTTTTCTTGCGGCCAAACTTATCACTAAACAGACCACCGCTTGGGCGAGCCACCAAATTCATGAAGGCGAAACCTGACGCCAATAAACCAGCCATCACTGCAGACAATTCAAATGTGTCCATAAAAAATAATGGTAACATTGAAACCACGGCCAGTTCTGAACCAAATGTAACCAGATAAGCCAGATCAAGCACGGCGACCTGTTTGAAGTTATAACGATCTATTTCAGGAACTTCACCAACAAAAACCTGTTTATTGACCTGATAAATCCGAATGGTCTGAAAAATAAATATTCCAATCAGCACAGCATAGATTGAACTGCTTACGCCACTTGAAAGCAGCTTAAGATTTGCAGGGCCTAATTTCCATGTCAGCACAGCTAATGCTGCATACATGGGTATATTCATAAGAATATACAGAAAGAAATCCTTTTTGCTGGTTACTTCCATGGCGCCGGATTTCTTTGGTTTGAAATAAGTGGAGCCTTTCGGTGTGTCAGTGACTGAAAAGAAATAAACGACAGAATAAATCAGCGCCATAATACCGGTTGTGCCGATGGCATAGCGCCAGCCATCATCGCCACCATAAAGTAGTGCAATGGTGGGTAGCAACATAGCAGCAGCAGCTGAGCCAAAATTACCCCAACCACCATAAATTCCTTCGGCAACACCGACCTGCTTGGCAGGAAACCATTCACTGACCATGCGAATACCAATAACAAACCCCGCGCCGACAAAGCCCAATAAAAAGCGCATTAAAGCAAGTTGTTCATAGTCATCTGCAACAGCAAATCCAAAACAGATAAAACTGCTGATAAATAGTAATAATGAATACATTCTGCGAGGACCAAAGTGATCCACTAGCATG
>JAOULB010000275.1 GCA_029882235.1 Gammaproteobacteria bacterium
ACTGGGAGCCTGTTGACCGTGATCTGGCGTGGATGGAATCAGCAGCAAACCACCACATCATTTGCTTCGATGAGCCCGCCTACCCAGCGCTATTGCGAGAGATCGCGGATCCACCCCCGGTACTTTATGTGCAGGGTAATGCCGATGCTTTGCAACAACTTCAGCTGGCGATTGTAGGTAGTCGTAATGCAACGGCTTCAGGTCTGGAAACTGCGCATGCCTTTGCCCGCCACCTCGCTGCTCAGGGTATTGTGATTACCAGTGGCATGGCGCTGGGAATTGATGGTGCCAGTCATAGTGGTGCACTAGCGGGTGGTGGTGAAACCATCGCCGTGATGGGTACCGGGCTTGATCATGTTTATCCCAGCCGCCACCGAGATCTGGCAAAACGAATCGCAGAAAAGGGTGCTTTGATCTCAGAATTTCCCATTGGCACACCACCACTAGCAGGTAATTTCCCTCGACGGAACCGAATCATCAGCGGTCTGTCTCAAGGTGTATTGGTGATCGAGGCGGCAATACGTAGTGGTTCTTTGATTACCGCCCGGCAAGCATTGGAACAGGGGCGGGATGTGTTTGCCATACCCGGTTCAATCCACAATCCTCTGGCTAAAGGATGCAATTCCTTACTGCGCGAAGGTGCAAAACTGGTCGAAACAGCCGCTGATATTCTTGAGGAGCTGGGTGTCGAGGGCAGTTTGGCCCAGCCTTTGACCGTGTTAGGCCAACATACAGAAGAGTTGTCTGTTGATCCCGAGTACGGCAAACTACTCGAGTGCATCGGCTTCGAGCCTACAGCGATAGATGCAATGGTTTCTCGTAGTGGATTGACGGCGGACGCAGTTTGCTCCATGCTGTTGGTATTAGAATTGCACGGTTTGGTTGAAAACACGGCAGGTGGTCTATATTGTCAGACTGGAAAAAGGACAAATGATGAAAGAAAACATACTCGACGTGCTGATGTATCTATTTGAAAACTATATGAACGATGACATAGAATTCGAATCCGACGAAGAATCAATAAGAACAGAACTACAGGCCGCTGGTTTCCGCCAGACCGAAATCAGCAAGGCATTCGACTGGTTAGAAGGTTTATCCGACCTGCAGGACAGTCCAGTTGAGATCATAAATCCGACCACTTCAATTCGTGTTTATACTGAACAGGAAATGGAACGACTGGATATAAATGGCCGCGGTTTCCTGCAGTTTCTGGAGCAGACTGGGGTGCTGGGACATACTACCCGTGAGATGGTGATTGACCGTGTCATGGCGCTGGGTGCAGCTACTGAAGAATTTGATCTGGAACAGTTAAAGTGGGTGGTGCTGATGGTGTTATTTAACCAGCCTGGCCATGAAGCTGCCTTTGCGTGGATGGAAGATCTGGTGTTTGATGAAACCACAGGGCAGTTGCATTAATTGCGATGAGCAAGGTAAGCATTAAATCTTTGCCCGCACCCGCGGGCATTTGCTTTTTTGGGATAGCGTCTAACAAGTAGGTTATATATGGCAAAAAATCTGGTCATTGTGGAATCGCCTGCCAAGGCCAAAACAATAAAAAAATATCTCGGCAAAGACTTTGAGGTCCTCGCCTCTTATGGGCATGTACGCGATCTGTTACCAAAAGAAGGCGCCGTTGACCCCGCCAATGACTTCGCTATGAAGTATCAGCTGATCGAGAAAAACGAAAAACATGTTGACGCCATCTCACGGGCGATGAAAAAAGCCGATACCCTGTATCTCGCAACTGACCCGGATCGCGAAGGTGAAGCCATTGCCTGGCACCTGTATGAGATACTTAAAGATCGCGGCATTCTTAAAGATAAGCATGTCGGCCGTGTTACCTTCCATGAAATCACCAAGCGTGCGGTGAACGAAGCCGTTGATCAATCGCATGAACTCTCTCAGGCAATGATTAATGCACAGCTCGCTCGTCGTGCGCTGGATTATTTAGTTGGCTTTAACTTATCCCCCTTACTCTGGAAAAAAATTCGTCGTGGTTTATCGGCGGGTCGTGTGCAAAGCCCTGCATTACGTTTGATTGTCGAGCGTGAACTGGAGATCGAAAAATTCAATCCACGTGAATACTGGACTGTTGAGGCGGATGTACAGAGTGAAGGTTCCGACTTTAGCTGCAAGCTGACCCAGCTTGATGGCGAAAAAATAACGCAGTTTTCAATTGATAATGAAAAAGACGCCAAAGCAGCTGAAGAGGCGCTGGCCACTGCAGCCAAAGGTAAGTTAAAGATCGGCAAGGTTGATAAGAAAAAACGCAAACGTAATCCAATTGCCCCCTTTACTACCTCAACTATGCAACAGGAAGCCGCGCGTAAACTTGGTTTTACAGCACGCAAGACTATGAGCGTGGCACAGCAGCTTTATGAAGGTATCGATATCGGTGGCGAAACCGTGGGCCTGATCACCTATATGCGTACTGACTCGGTGAATCTGGCCGAAGAGGCGCTGGCAGAAATCCGTGACTTCATCAAAGAACGTTATGGTGAAGATAATTTGCCAAAAGAGCCGCGTATCTACAAAACAAAATCCAAAAATGCACAGGAAGCGCATGAGGCGGTACGTCCAACATCGGCGAACCATGAGCCCAATGGGATTAAGAGTCATCTCAGTAAAGATCAGTATCGTCTCTATGATTTGATCTGGAAGCGTACCATTGCCTGTCAGATGATCCATGCCACACTGGATACGGTTGCGGTGGATCTGTTTGCGGGCGATAAACATATGTTCCGTGCCAATGGTTCTACTCTGGTATCGCCGGGTTTCATGGCCGTTTATCAGGAAGGTACGGATGACAAGAAAGCCAGTGATGACGATGAGAAAATGTTGCCGCCACTGGAAGAAGGTAAGGAAGTCACCTTATTAAAAATTAAACCGGAACAACATTTCACTGAGCCACCACCGCGTTATTCTGAAGCAAGTCTGGTGAAGTCACTGGAAGAGCACGGCATTGGTCGTCCATCAACCTATGCCTCGATTATTTCTACTCTGCAGGCGCGTGAATATGTGGAGCTGGAAAAGAAACGTTTCTATCCGACCGATGTGGGTCGTATTGTTAATAAATTCCTGACCGAACATTTTACCCAGTACGTCGATTATGACTTTACCGCCAATATGGAAGATCAGCTTGATGCGATCTCACGTGGTGAAGAAGACTGGGTGCCAATGATGAGAAAATTCTGGCAGCCGTTTAAGGATCTGGTTGTCGATAAAGAAGAAAATGTTGATCGCAAAGATGTCACCCATGAAGCGATGGATGAAAAATGTCCGAAGTGTGGCGGTGATCTGGCGATTCGTCTTGGCCGTCGGGGTCGTTTCGTCGGTTGTAATAATTATCCCGAATGTGATTACACGCGCAATGTTAACGCCGACTCGGATGAAGACGATCAGGAATTAGTTAAGGATCGTAAATGTCCTGAATGTAAATCGGATCTGCTGGTACGTCATGGCAAGTATGGCAAGTTCATCGGCTGTAGTGGTTATCCCGACTGTCGCTATATCGAACCACTGGAAAAACCCGAAGACACCGGTGTGCAATGTCCAGAGTGTAAAAAAGGCAGCATGCTGAAACGCAAATCGCGTCGTGGCAAAATCTTCTTCTCCTGCCAGCATTATCCTGATTGCAAATACGCCGTCTGGAATCAACCCATCAAGGAAGCCTGTCCTGATTGCGGTTTCCCGATGCTGACAATCAAAACAACCAAGAAGCGCGGTACCGAAAAAGTCTGCCCACAACAGGATTGTAAATATTCTG
>JAOULB010000276.1 GCA_029882235.1 Gammaproteobacteria bacterium
CTGCAGCAGACGATCAATTTTTTCTCTATCTGATTTTTTCGTCAGCTCTTTTTCAACAAACTCAGTTAAGGCCTTACTGCCTTTTTCGACCTGCCCCCCCAGTACCAGTATTCGCGCACGACGCAGATACCACATATAACTGGTATCGTCCTGCAATGGTGAGCTTAACGTCGCCATAACTTCAGAGGCATAGGGAATATCGCTTTGTGCAAGTGCAACATCAACCAGCATATGTCTAACGGATTCTGGTATATCAGGAATTGCAGCAAAGTGTTTGCTGTCGGTGAATAACTGTTTAATCAGGCGGCCACCACTTTTTCTTTTCTTTATCGATTTAACAAATGCAGCAGCGGCTTTTGTTCGATTCTCCTCTCCCTGACCTCGGTGGATTAACAGGGCATAAAAGGCGCGACTGCGTAGGGGATCTTTTTTGAAATAGCGTTCTGCCGCGGCAAACCACTTTTCGTCCTGACCAATCAAAAACTGCGCCTTGTTGCCTCGATGCAGCGCATAATCAATATAGGCATTCCATAGACTATCCGCATTGAAATTGAATAGATTATTTGATCGCTTAGTCGACCGATCAATCATGACATACTCAAGCGCCTTTGCGGTGTTCATACGATCGCCGGCTCTCTGGGCTGCCTCAGCCACAACAGACCAGAGCGAGATTTTTAAATCCTCTCTTGCCCATTTGCCCTGCATTTGTCGAAGACCCGCCTGCACCACTTTGACGGGGGATCGTTTTTGCGCTCTTAGCTGGGCTAATAAATAAAGCATACCCGCTTCTGGATTATTTGTATGACTGGCGAGAAGATCAACAACCTCGGCAGGGCGCTGACTCATTAGCAACACTCGACACCTTAATAATAAAACATCGAGATCATTGGCCGCATAATCCTGCTGGAAGCGTAGAATTGCGGTATGCGCATCTTCAACTTTCTGTTCTGCCAGGTATGAACGAACAATGAGATGACGCCAGCGTTTAAACCATTTGGGCTTTTCTTCATCGGTCTGACTGGCCGTCGTGACAATCAGGCCACGCAAAAGATTTCGCGCACTGGTCCCTTTTCCCAGCTCCAGCAAGGCCTCGGCCTGTTGCGTATGGATCCAGCGAGTAAACTCTGTCGGCAGACCGGCAGGTAAATTCGAAATACTGTCTATCAACTGTTGCCAGTTACCATGCTCACGATAAATATTAAAACGAAGTCGCTCCCAGGCAGCCCACTTTTCCGGCTCTTTGCGATATTGCTCCTGCTCACGATCCATGACGCGTATTGCCAGATTCGGCGCGCCGCTTTGGGCAATTTGTTGCACTTCCAGGAGATAGGGGTTTTCATTTGCCTGGGCGATATCTCCATAGCCACGAGTGGCCACAAAGAACAGACAAATTAGAATGAGGATTGTTGGTTTATTTATACTCATAAAAAAACGGGTAGCGTTGTTAGACGTTACCCGTTGATTATGGTCTTATTTATCGCAAGCTTACAACTACGAGCTCGCAAATATAGCTATTTAGACAGTTTTTCCTTGATTCGAGCTGATTTACCCTGACGATCACGCAGGTAATAAAGCTTGGCACGACGGACATCACCACGGCGCTTAACCTGAATATTGTCAATTACAGGACTATAAGTCTGGAAGACACGTTCCACACCTTCGCCATGAGATACCTTGCGTACTGTAAATGAAGAATTCAGCCCGCGGTTACGCTTGGCAATAACAACGCCTTCGTAGGCCTGCAGACGTTCACGGCTACCTTCTTTTACTTTTACCTGTACAACGACAGTATCACCAGGACCAAATTCAGGCACCTCACGGTTCATTTGTTCCTTTTCCAATGTCTCAATTATGTTACTCATGGCATGCTCCAACGCTTTCGCTCACTTAATTCTGTTATCACTCATGCTCGTGGATAAATTCCTCAAGCAGTTGCTGTTGCTCCTGTTCCAGCTCCAGCTTTTCCAGTAAATCTGGCCTTCTTAACCATGTCCTTCCCAGTGCCTGCTTTAGACGCCAGCGGGATATGGCCTGATGGTCACCACTCAATAGCACGGGTGGCACACCTTCTGAATCAATCGTTTCTGGTCGTGTGTAATGCGGATAATCCAGTATGCCCTGCATAAATGAATCTTCCGCCGCCGAGTCTTCATGTCCCAGCGCCCCCGGTAATAACCGAGTAAGTCCATCGACCAGTACCATGGCAGCCAGTTCTCCACCACTGAGGACGTAGTCACCAATCGACCATTCTTCGTCCACTTCGGCCTTGATGAGTCTTTCATCAACGCCTTCATATCTTCCACAAACCAGCACCAGATGGTGTTGTTGGCTCATCTCGAGCAGATTTTGCTGCTCCAGTCTGCGCCCCTGTGGTGAGAGATAAATCACCGTTGCCCGATCATCGCTCGCCCTTCTGGCCTGCTGGATGGCTGCACGCAGGGGTTCAACCATCATCACCATGCCGGGGCCTCCGCCGTAGGGCCGGTCATCCACAGTACGGTGGACATCAGCGGTAAAGTCCCGTGGGTTTACCCTGCCCAGTTCCAACAAACCATTCTCAATGGCGCGTCGGGTAATCCCATAATCTGAAATCGCCTGGAACATCTCTGGAAACAATGTAACAACGTCAATCCGCATTATTACTCCTGGCTCCAGTCCAGTTCCCAGTCTACCTTCATAATTCCGCTGGTCAGGTCAACCGCCTGCACTACATCACCCGGAATATAAGGAATCAGGATTTCCTTTTTATCTGCTGTCTTGACTACCAATACATCATTGGCACCTGTTTCCAGCAGATGGTCGACCCGGCCAATGCTCACATCGGTCTTGTCGATGACCTGTAAACCGATCAGGTCACTCCAGTAAAACTCGTCTTTGGCAAGCTTTGGCATGCTGTCGCGTTTAATTGCGATTTTCGCCCCAACTAACTTCTGGGCTGCATCACGATCCGGACAATTCGCCAGATGAGCAACAATACCCTTGCCATGCACTCGCCCTGATTCCAGTTCTATTGGCTGCCAGTCGCCTTCCAGCCACAGGTACCAGGGTAAATAATTCAGTATGTTCTGCATTGGTTCCGTATGAGAGAAGACCTTAATCCAGCCCTTCACACCATACAGTCCCGATACTCGGCCTAGCTCAACCCACTGCGATTTTGCGGTTGGCTCGGTCATGCAAGAACAATTATGCGGCCTGCTCCTTTAAGAGCTTGCCAACACGATCAGAGGCCTGCGCACCCTGACCTAACCAGTAATCTACGCGCTCACGCTCAATATTCAGACGCGCTTCATTACCCTTGGCAACCGGGTTAAAGAAACCCAGACGCTCAATGTAACGACCATCACGGCGATTACGGCTGTCGGTGACCACAATGTGGTAAAAAGGACGCTTTTTGGCGCCGCCTCTTGATAAACGAATGGTAACCATATCGTATTAAATCCTTAAAACTGTTCGCTTTACGCGACAATAAAAAACACCGCCCACTGGGCGGCCTGCAATGAACCGCGCATTTTACTGGAATTCCTAAAAAAGTGAAGTGCTTAGAGGGAATATTCTTGGGCTAAAAAGGCCTTATTTAGCGCATTCCAGGGGGAAGTTGCCCTTTCAGGCCCCGCATCATTTTCGCCATGCCGCCCTTACTGGCCTTTTTCATCATTTTTTGCATCTGGGTGAACTGCTTCAACAGGCGATTGACGTCCTGCACCTGAGTGCCGGAACCCGCTGCAATGCGACGTTTACGCGAGCCCTTGATGATGTCCGGTTT
>JAOULB010000277.1 GCA_029882235.1 Gammaproteobacteria bacterium
ATAAACACCCACGCCAGAAAATAAACGACCACTATGCAGATCGAGAATGACTCTTTCCATCGTCAGCCCCTTACCGCGATAGAGCGATAGCATGTCCTCATAAACGTTTTCAGGTAAGGCCATATGCTCAGACCAGCTAACTTTATTACCTGACACTGGCTGGTAGTTAACGAGTTGATCATCAGCCTGGTAAAAACCATTTGGCGTTTTTAAAACAGGTTGTTGATAAGAGTTAATACCTATTGCATTTATAACTTCTGGTAGGCCATTGGTGTGACCAAGTTTCTCAATCAACTCTCCTTGCAAAGTAAACAACATTACCCCACCTTGCAATGCAATAAAAAGCACATCCTTATGCATGACTACTCCCTTTAAATCACCATCAATATTGCCAAGATCTTTTTTGTCCAGAAACAGTCGATTCTGCCACTGCGCCAGCCAATAATTTTCTACTCGGTAACTTCTGATTTGCGCAGGCGCCTCAATACCATACCAGTCTAGCAACCATTCACTTTTGACATAATGTTCATCAAGTTTATAAAACTCAGTGTGATTGAGCAGTATCCCTGTGGTACTGAGCAAGATTATAAATAAGGCAATAGAAATTCCGACATAACGATGCCACTGGTACATCGAACGCATTTTAATGCGGTAATGGCGTCGTTTATTGCGCGTCATTTTCTTTACTGACTTCGGTATGGAGATAAAGTGCAAGCGCAGCAAGCTTAGTTAAGGCTCGCACCGATAATGTTGCACCAGTAATACCATCGATCTTTTTCGTTAACCGATGATCTTTAGTTAAGCCTGCCTGATTAAACTGATTGGTGAAAAAATCGTGGCGGACTTCGTCACCCCGACTTTCCCTGAATACCAGTACTCGAATGCGTTCAATTTTATTTCTGTTAATAACAAGCCCAACAGTAATCGGTTTGTCTTTGCCGACTTCTTCCAGAATCCAGACTGTACGCTGTTCTTTTTTCCAGTAACGGGTGCGTAAACTGGCAGGTCGGTGCTGCAGTATTTGTTCGGCATGCTCGCGCTTTTTACCTGTCAGCCACAACATTTCTGGGGCAGGCGGTGTACCCGCAAAGACTTCTTTTACAAAAGCCTCTGAACTCAGATACACGCCTTTAGCAAAACTCATAGCCGACGTGGCCATGAGTAGAACAAAAATAACAAACCGCATAAAGATTCTTTCCTGAATGAATATCAGTACTAGAACTGGTAACCAATACCAAGATTGATACCGTCATACTCATCGCTCCCCTCTGGGGCATCCTGAGTTTGATAATCAAACTTGATCACAACATCACCATGTGGCCAGTAATTAAATCCAACATCGGTTTGTGATGTTTCAGAATCTGCACCACTGTTGACGGTGTTATCCCAGTTGCTTAAGCGTGCAAAGACACCAAACTTCGGAGAAATTTTATAAGAAGGTTCGACATACCAGCCGGTTTGCTCATCTGCACCAACAGCAGCGGGTCCTTCACCATCAAGACTCCAGCTTGCATAGAGTGCGCGTAATGTAAACGGTCCAGTCTGCCAGGCCAGATGCGTTTCCAGTAATGTTGCTGAACCCGCAGTTGCATCATTACCCTGTGTGATGTCGGCCTGTTGCTGTATCGCGGCCGATAATTCCAGTCCCGCAATGCCTGTCCACTTGACGCGTGCAGTAAGGGCAAAATCATCCGCCGGCGCTTTACGCACTGACTGCCGGCCATCACGAATTGCGTAGTTATCTGCAGCGGAGGTCTCCAGGCCAGAATGCAACATGACATCATAGGCCAATGCGCCACTACGGCCATTGATACTCACTCCGGCTTCACGCCAGGTGGTGGGAATTATGTTTTTCTCAACATTATTTCGTTCCACACCATAAAATGTGGGTGGCTCATGGGTTTCGTTCATGATCCCAACGGGAACCAGCACGACACCCGCACGCGCGAGCAGGTTTTCAGCAAGATCGAATTCAATATAGGCCTGCTCAATGGCGACTTCGCCGCCCTCATCATCAACCTTGGTATGTTCAATCTCAATTTCTGACCAGAAACGGATATCTTTGCTGAAGTCGTGACCGAGAAAAACGATCAGGCGGTGCAAATCGATTTCATTCTTGTCACTACCACCAACCCGATTATTATCCAGCTGATTCAGATGCAGCTCGCCATAACCACCCAGCCGAGTATGGCTAGCGCCCTTTCGAGATGGGCTTTTTTCGGCCACATCCATGACTGCCTCAAGACGATCCAGAATCAGCTTATTCTGGCGTTTCAGCGCAGAGACTTCCTTTTTAAGCATCTCTGTAGAATCCGCTGCCGAAGCAGGGCCAGACAGGCCAAATGCCAGCAAAACTGCTGAAATAACAATACGACTATACATAGAGTAGACCTCACGAATATTAGTAAATCCTAAAGTGGCGCTACTATATGCAAATATTAATCTAAATGCAAATCATTATCATTAAGAACTGGAAAGAGGTATGCTGGACGGTCTGTTTCCTCCCGCTCAGCTACATACCATCACTCAGACCACTGGCGATACGCTTTCCTCGACCCGTTTTAGGGTCATAGATGATGTATTGCCAGCCGTTATAGCTATTCGGATGGAAAAACAGGGGAACATGCTGGCTGCGCAGCTGCTCATACTGCTTTTTACCAACATGCAGTTTAATAAAGCCATTGCGTGCATCAAGCTTGTTGTACTTAGGCATATCCCTGCCCTTTTTCGCGGATTCGGTAATCAGGTTATCCAGAAAGGGTTGTATAAATTTATCAAAGTTTGGATCCAGGGCGTCGGCAGTAACATGTGGTGCAAAACGGGCGTTATAGCTATAGAACACATCACCATGGACTGATCGAATCAGCAAACTCATCACCGCAGTATCACAGGGGCCTGGACCCACTGCAATCTCAAGCACATCTTTGGTTTTATAGTCGCGAAAATTGATCGAATGGGTTTTATGAATATGACATTCCTCAACATCAGCCCAGGCAATCAGGGGCAGAAATAAAAAACACATCAGCAGGCTACGCAACATTTAATTCTCCTTATAATCTTTTACTGCAATTTTTATATATTCTATTTTAAAGACAGCAAAACAATCCGGTATTTAATCGCATTCTATCTCAGCGTATACTCATTCAACCACAGCACATTAAAAAGTAAAATGCCTGACCCCATTATCTCAGCCCATGCTTTAACAAAACATTATGGTGATTATGTCGCTGTGGATAATATCGACTTTAACATCTCACCGGGACGATGTTTTGGGTTTCTGGGTCCCAATGGTGCGGGTAAAACCACTACCCTGCAGATCATCCTCGGACTGGCCCAACTCAGCAGTGGCGAGTTGAAGGTCTTTGATCTGCCCATTCCGGAGAAGGCACGTGAAATACGGGCGCGTATTGGTGTGGTGCCCCAGGCGGATAACCTCGATCCTGATTTTACTATCGCAGAGAATCTTAGTATTTACGCCAGCTATTTTAGACTAGCTCAGGATCAGGCGCTCACTGATCGTATTGATCACCTGCTTGAGTTTGCCTCATTAAGTGAACGACGCAACGCCAAAACAGAAACACTCTCCGGTGGCATGAAACGCCGCCTGACCATCGCGCGCGCCTTGATTAATGATCCTGAACTGGTGATTCTGGATGAACCGACAACGGGACTGGATCCACAGGCACGTCATGTGATCTGGGGACGACTAAATGAATTAC
>JAOULB010000278.1 GCA_029882235.1 Gammaproteobacteria bacterium
CCCTTTACCAGGCCAAGGGCACGAATAAAGCTGCGGGGCATGGGAATGCCGCTGATGGGAAAATTATCAATTGCGCGTTGGGTTTGAGCGCCATAGAGGGCGTCGATGGGTACCTGCAGTTCACCCATGCTGTCCCGCTCGGTGCGGAATTCTTTTTTAGCCATTTGATGCCATTGCCTCGTCCATCTTTTGCTGTTTCCAGTTGTGAATTTTTTCTTCCACGACACGCCAGCAGTCGTCTTCCTCTCGTTCAAGTGTAACATCCTTATTCATGAGGAGAACACGACCACCCGTACCGACGATAGATTCATTCACATTAAAGATAATACGACGTTGGGCAATGGTTTTGATGCGGGTTCCAGCATAACTGACACAGACAACTGAGTTTTTATCAAACTCATTTTTGCGTCGTTTATACCAACCGGCAAAATTAATGGTGTCTTTACTGGGATTACCATAGACAACTACCTTGGGTGAGACCAGCGCCATGTGATCCTCAAGGTTTTTTTCACTAATTGTGCGGGATATTTCATCCAGCCAGTTGATAATAATCTGTGTTTCTTCAGGTTGACTCATATTTTTTTAATATTTGTTATGAAACAGAAAGACCGCTAAATATGTATCGTTCAATTGCCAGAATTCTGAACGCTTTTTATTCAACAAAATAATTAAGAGTAATAAATATTAACCACATAATAATAGTGGCCGTTTGTGTATATTTTAAAGCGATGGGTGTTCCGGGTCATGCCAAGCGTCAAGTTAATCTTGAAGTGATTCAATAAAAATATCAAGTTACCTATTGAAAAACCTTGGAAATTCAGGGTCGGCAAACATTCTAATTAATGCTATATTCTTGACCTTGTGCACAAAAAACACGATGATACGCCGCTGTTTTTATTGGGCCACAAAATTGTGGTCACGATCCATTTTTCACATCACTAAGGAATCACATGAGCGACGCTGATAAAAAACGACTTCTACGTGAAATGATCTTTTTTCGCCGTTTCGAGGATCGAACCTTTGAAGCTTATATGGAACGTAAGATTGGCGGATTCCTTCATTTGTACTCTGGCCAGGAGGCAGTCGCCACTGGTGTTCTCGAACAGGCTGTTGTTGGTAAAGGTAGTGAAAACGATTATGTCATTACCGGTTACCGTGACCACATCCATGCAATTAAAACAGGCGCTCCACCTCGTGAAGTGATGGCTGAGCTGTATGGTAAAGAAACCGGTTCATCAAAAGGGCGTGGTGGTTCCATGCATATCTTTGATGCCAGCCAGAATTTTATGGGCGGCTATGCACTGGTCGGACAGCCTTTCCCATTAGCTGCGGGTTTGGCGCTGGGTTGTAAACACAAAGGCACGAAACAGATTGCGATCTGTTTCCTTGGTGATGGCGCCAACAATCAGGGTACCTTCCACGAAACAATGAACATGGCTGCGATCTGGGATCTGCCCGTGCTGTTTGTTTGTGAAAATAATGGTTATGCCATTGGTACTCATATTGATCGTTCTACTGCGCAGCCCGATCAGTACAAGCGTGTTGACCAGGCCTATAACATGAAATCCAGTCAGCACGATGGTATGGATATCGACAATGTTATGGAAGCAGCCAAAACAGCAATTGATTATGTTCGTAACGAATCGAAACCCTATTTTATAGAATTCATGACTTATCGCTTCCGCGGTCATTCAATGTCGGATGCGAAAGGATATCGCACCAAAGAAGAAGAGGCCGAATGGGAGAAGCGTGATCCGATCAAAATATATAGTAAGAAACTGATCGAAGCAGGCATCGTTAAGCAGGCTGATATCAAGGCGATGGAAAAAGAAATCGATGATGAGATCGAAAACGATATTATTAAGTTTGCAGAAGAAAGCCCAGAACCCAAGGTTGAAGAACTGACCAAATACGTACTGGACGACAATCCTGATCCACGCTGGATTGGTCCTTTACAGAAATAAATAGAAAGAGGTTTACGAATGGCAGAAACAGCTTATTGGGAAGCGATACGTCGCGCCCACGATGAAGAAATGGCACGCGATCCTCTCGTGATCGCGATGGGCGAAGACATTGGTGTTGCCGGTGGTACTTATAAGGCGACGTCCGGTTTATATGAAAAATATGGCGAGACCCGTATTGTTGATTGCCCCATCTCTGAAAACTCATACACAGGTATAGGCATTGGTGCTTCGATGACAGGCATGCGACCCGTTATCGAAATCATGTCGATCAACTTTGCACTACTGGCACTGGATACGATTGTTAATGCTGCGGCAAAAATTCGTTATATGTCCGGTGGCCAGATTGCCTGTCCAATCGTGATGCGAACACCTGGCGGTACGGCACATCAGCTTGCGGCACAGCACTCAGCACGACTGGCGCGTATGTTTATGTCTACTTCGGGTTTACGTGTGGTTACACCACGTGGTCCACTCGATGCCTATGGCATGTTGAAGTCGGCTATTCGCTCAAATGATCCAGTGATCATTATTGAGCATGAACAGATGTATAACCTGAAAGAAGATATTCCAGACGAGGAGTACTTCCGTCCCTTAGAAGGTGCTGAGGTTGTACGTGAAGGATCGGATATCACTCTGATCGGTTATAACTACAGTGTGCATTTGTGTTTACAGGCCGCTGAGCGACTGGCCAAAGATGGTATTAGTGCTGAAGTGGTTGACCTGCGTTCACTTAAACCGATCGATCGTGAAACGATTCGTAAATCAGTTGAAAAGACCCATAAAGTATTGGTTGCTGAAGAAGATGAAGCACCAGTTGGTGTCGGTTCTGAAATTATTACCGGCATCATGGAAGACTGTTTCTTTGCACTTGATTCGCAACCTGTGCGAATTCACGCGGCTGATGTCCCTGTCCCTTACAATCACAAGCTGGAAAAAGCGGCGATTCCAAATGCCGATGATGTCTATCACGGTGCTTTGAAGGTGATGGGTAAGATTTAAAATTATATCTCCTCTGCTCAGAAGAGTAGGGGAGATGAATAAAATAAAAAGAGTTTTCTATGGCAGATCCATATGTAATTAAAATGCCCCAGCTGTCTGACACCATGACAGAAGGCGTGGTTGTAAGCTGGGAAAAAAATATTGGTGACAAGATTGAGCGTGGTGATATTGTGGCTACGGTCGAGACTGATAAGGCCATCATGGATGTGGAAGTGTTTCGTGAGGGTTATCTGTCTGGCCCTATGGTTGAGGTTGATGCAACGATTCCCGTTGGTGAAGCGATGGCCTATCTTGTGGCCAGTGCAGATGAGGTTTCATCTGATGGTGCGGCACCTGTCGTTTCATCATCCGACGTAGCTGCAGAATCTGCACCAGAACCCCAAGCCGTCGATGAAACACCCGATGACGCCTACACCATCAAGATGCCTCAACTATCAGACACCATGACCGAAGGTGTCATGGTCAGCTGGGAAAAAAATGTTGGTGATAAAGTTGAGCGTGGTGATGTGGTCGCACAGGTGGAAACCGATAAGGCCATTATGGATGTTGAAGTCTTCCGTGAAGGTTATTTATCAGGTCCAATCGCTGAAATTGATTCGACGATTCCTGTTGGTGAAGCGATTGCCTTTCTAGTTGCTGATGCGGGTCAGGTTTTAGATAGTAAAAAAACGGCCGTGGCTGCAGCCGCACCGGTAGCAGCTTCACAACCAAAATCACTACCCGCAGGTACGGCGCAGGC
>JAOULB010000279.1 GCA_029882235.1 Gammaproteobacteria bacterium
TATTATCAAGTGTGTACGACGCTGTGGACTGGAAGTCGATGACATTATTCTTGAACAGTTGGCATCCAGTCATTCTGTGCTAACAGAAGATGAAAAAGAGCTGGGTGTTTGTCTTGTTGATATTGGTGGCGGTACTACAGATCTGGCCGTGTTTACTGAAGGCGCGATTCGACATACCGCGGTGATACCCATTGCGGGTGATCAGGTGACCAATGATATTGCGGTTGCCTTACGTACACCGACGCAGCATGCGGAAGAAATAAAAATCAAATATGCCTGTGCCTTAACACAACTGGCCAGTGCAGATGAAACCATCGAAGTGCCGAGTGTTGGTGAGAGACCTGTACGTCGACTGGCAAGGCAAACCTTAGCCGAAGTTGTTGAGCCGCGTTATGAAGAATTGTTCACCTTGATTCAAACAGAGTTAAGACGAAGTGGGTTTGAAGATTTATGTGCAGCCGGAATTGTATTAACCGGCGGTAGTTCAAAAATGGAAGGTGTGGTTGATCTGGCGGAAGAAATATTTCACATGCCGGTTCGACTTGGGCTGCCTCAATACATAACAGGTTTAGTGGATGTAGTGCGTAATCCCATTCACTCAACTGGAGTTGGATTATTGTTGTTCGGTTATCAGAACCGGGCAATGCGTGAATCAGAGGCCAGACTCTCTGGTGGTATGAGTGGTGTGTTAAGTCGTATGAAGAGCTGGTTTCAGGGTAATTTTTAATTTTCGCAACGATATGTTGTCAGTGAGGAGGGTAGAAAAATGTTCGAACTGATGGATAGTTATAGTCAGAATGCAGTAATCAAGGTAGTCGGCGTGGGTGGCGGTGGTGGTAATGCCGTTGAACACATGGTTAAACAAAGTATCGAAGGAGTTGATTTTATTTGCGCCAACACGGATGCACAGGCGATGAAAAACAGCTCGGCCAAAACGGTATTGCAGCTGGGTAGTACCATTACCAAAGGTCTTGGTGCAGGTGCAAATCCCGAAATTGGTCGTCAGGCTGCAATGGAAGATCGTGAGCGAATCCAGGAAGTGCTTCAGGGTGCGGACATGGTCTTTATTACTGCAGGAATGGGTGGTGGTACCGGAACGGGTGCAGCACCGATTGTTGCCCAGATTGCCAAAGAAATGGGTATCTTAACGGTCGCTGTCGTGACTAAGCCGTTTCCATTTGAAGGCAAGAAGCGAATGGATATCGCAGGGAGTGGTATCGAAGAGTTGAAAACCTATGTCGACTCCCTGATTACGATTCCCAATGAAAAGTTGCTCAGTGTGTTGGGTAAACAGATCAGTCTGCTGGATGCCTTCAAGTCAGCCAATGATGTTTTACTCGGTGCAGTGCAGGGCATTGCAGAATTGATTACCTGCCCCGGTTTAATCAATGTCGACTTTGCCGATGTCAGAACTGTAATGTCAGAAATGGGTATGGCCATGATGGGCTCAGGTCGCGCCAGTGGTGAGAATCGTGCGCGAGAAGCTGCCGAAGCCGCGGCTGCCAGTCCGCTACTTGAAGATGTGAATCTAGCCGGTGCTCGCGGAATTCTGGTGAATGTCACTGCCGGGATGGATATGGCCATTGGTGAGTTTGAAGAAGTGGGTAACACCATCAAGGAATTTGCCTCTGAAAATGCGACGGTTGTAGTCGGTACCGTGATTGATCCTGATATGAGTGATGAGCTCCGCGTCACAGTTGTGGCAACTGGATTAGGTAACGGGGGAATTTCTGCCGAGAAACCTGTCAAACTGGTAGTGAACAAGACCAGTAATGGTGATGTGGACTATGGTCAGCTCGATCGCCCCACGGTAATTCGTAACAAAGTTGCATCAGAACAGTATGGTGGTGAGGGGGATAAGAGTATGGAATATCTGGATATCCCTGCATTTTTGCGCAGGCAGGCAGATTGATCATTCCTATTATATAAATAGTTAGCAAGGAGTTCACATTTTTAAATTGTTGAATTAAAGTTTTTTAACAAAATGTCGCTAAATATCGCGCAAGTTGCGAAAGTTGCGAAAGTGTGAATGCTGTTCTAATCTTTTTGATTGAAACACTTGGTTATTTGTTCAGCATGTCGCATAATTCGGACCCGGTTTTTTTCCGGGGCGACGACAAAAAAGTGCTTGTAAGACAATTAATTAATGACGCATAAGAAACTTATAAGGAATTCGGGTGATTAAACAACGTACGCTGAAAAATGTAATCAGAGCAACCGGTGTCGGTCTGCATACTGGAGAAAAAGTCTATTTAACCCTACGCCCTGCGGTTCCCGATACCGGGATTGTGTTCCGGCGCGTCGATCTGGATGTCCCTGTCGATATTCCTGCGACGCCTGAAAATGTGGGTGACACGACGCTGTCGACCACATTAATCAAGGATGGCGTACGTATCTCTACCATTGAACACTTGCTCTCAGCCCTTGCCGGACTGGGAATAGATAATGCCTATATTGATTTGAATGCACCTGAAGTTCCGATCATGGACGGCAGTGCCGGCCCATTTGTATTCCTGATTCAGTCTGCGGGTATTCAGGAACAGAATGTGCCCAAGCGTTTTATTCGCATTAAACGTCCAGTTAAGGTCGAAAATGGTGACAAATGGGTACAGTTTGAGCCCTATGATGGCTTTAAAGTCTCATTTACAATTGATTTTGAACATCCTGCATTCCAGGAACGTCACCAGGCTGCTGAAATTGATTTCTCCACTACTTCGTTTGTGAAAGAGATCAGCCGTGCACGTACCTTCGGTTTCATGAATCAGCTGGAAACACTGCGTGCAAATAACCTAGCGCTGGGTGGTAGCCCTGATAACGCGATTGTTCTGGATGATTACCGTGTCTTGAATGAAGATGGCCTGCGTTATGTTGATGAATTCGTAAAACATAAAATTCTGGATTCGATTGGTGATCTGTATCTGCTTGGTCGTAGTCTTATTGGCTCGTTCCGTGGGCACAAATCAGGTCATGCACTGAATAACAATTTACTGCGTGTCTTACTTGCTGAAGAAGATGCATGGGAGTTAGTGACCTTTGAAGATGAAAAAGAGTCGCCAATTTCGTTTATGCAGCCCATTCAGGCTAATTAGCATAATTTAATTCGGGTTGTTCGAGAGATTTTTTGCCAGTTTTTTAAGAGAACTGGCGAGTTCCTCGTCCCCGACAGTTTCAGCCAGACTAGCAAGAATTTTGCTTGCTGAATCTGAACGTTGAATCGGCTCATGGATCGAATTTTTCTTTTCGATTCGTTCGTTAACAAGGTCTGGAGCCAGTTTTACGCTGAGTTCAGACACCTCTTCAAAGCCATTTAACTTATTGATTTTATTAATAATATCGGTGGCCGCATACTTGATTTGAGTGGCGGACATCGATGAGTCGACCAAGACAACAAGTTGCTCCCGGGAAGGTCGAATAAAATGACAATGTTTGTAAGTGTTTGAAGGAAAAGCAGATTCGAGCAGGCAATTATCTCGCTTTTGCTGCATAACGCGTGTGATTAAGTGCTCAACTTGACTACTTTGATCACCTAAGTGCTTGAATATTGTCTTGACTGAATCCATACTTTCGTATTGTATATAAGGGGTTGGAGCCATTTGGCAAACCATTTTATAAGAAATACCGCTCAATTTGGCGGAAAAATTAAAAAAAAATTAAACCGGCATATCGGGCAGCCGATACAACAG
>JAOULB010000280.1 GCA_029882235.1 Gammaproteobacteria bacterium
CCAGGGTAGACTGGTACTTTGGCGTAGTCGATGTATTGCCAGGTATTTATTAAAAACAGTGTAGGCAAAAAAGAAGATAGCCAGAATTTCTCCAACTCCCAGCGCCATAATGACAACAAAAGAGCCATAGAAGAGAATCATAAAACCGATAATGAAGTTCTGCATCTTACGATCCAGATCAATGATGATCATGGGAATTAGCATGAACATCAGCATGACCATGATGATTTCTAGCAGCGTCATAAGCGATAAATATTGCACCTGACCGTCGCTAAGCCAGTTTGGCCAGATCCAGCAGGTCAGAAACAATACGGCCATAAAGACATTATTGCCGATGGCTGCATTCGTTCCCACTGTCTTATCTTTTAATGGCTTGTTGAGTTGCATAGTGTTGCTATTGTTTCACTTATTATTTTTACTCACTACAAAGAATATAGACGATATCTGCAATAACCCTATCACTATTCCAGTAGCTTCAATGTATTATAATGATTCAACTTATGATTATTTCTATAAATATAGTATTGGGATTGTTTACGGGATTTATTGCCGGCTTATTTGGTGTTGGCGGTGGTCTGGTTATTGTGCCTGTGCTGGTGATGATTTTTAGTCATTATGGCTTTGATGCTAGCGTGATTGTGCATATGGCCGTAGGTACGTCACTGGCCACCATCATCTTTACGTCAATTTCATCCGTGCGTGCACATCATAAACATCGAGCAGTGTTATGGCCGCAGGTCTGGCAGTTTGCACCGGGAATTTTACTCGGTGCCTTTGTTGGTGCTTTTGTTGCCGATGCGATGTCTTCGACCTTTTTAAAACGATTCTTTGCGATATTTGAACTGGCTGTCGCGGCACAGATGTGGTTTGAGTTAAAACCCGATGCCGCCAGGGCCTTGCCGGGACGCTTTGCGATGGCTTCGACGGGGGTTGGTATAGGTGTGATCTCTGCCATCGTCGGTATTGGTGGGGGTACCCTGACCGTACCATTTTTAGTCTGGTGTAATGTGGTCATCCAAAAGGCCGTGGCGACCTCCAGCGCAGTGGGTTTACCGATAGCCATTGCCGGTGCCGCAGGTTTTATTGTGGCGGGTTGGCAACATGCCGCGTTGCCGGAGCAAAGTCTGGGTTTTGTGTACTGGCCCGCATTTCTGGGTATTGTTGTCGCCAGCGTGTTTTCAGCACCACTCGGTGCATGGCTGGCGCATCGTTTACCTGCTAAGGTTTTGAAGAAAATATTTGCTATTTTTATTGCTATACTCGGAATTCGAATGCTGCTGGGATAAATAAAGACAGGATTAGATCCATGTTACTAAATCAAAAGAGACATCAACACGTTCTAGCTTTACTGGGCTGCTTACTTTCATTTGCAGTGGTACCGACCTCTGAAGCAAAGATTAAATATGGTATGTGGGAAATAACTGTGCAGGCACATGCAACAGGAATTCCCATGGAAATTCCAGCCGAGACATTTAAAAAGTGTATTAGTCGTCGCAGCCTGACCCCGGGTAGCAATGCCGACAAAAAGAGTTGCGGCAAAATGGATGTTAAACGCAATGGCGACACCGTCAACTGGAATGTCAGCTGTACCAAAGATGGCGATAAAATGAACGGTGGTGGGACAGTAACTTACAAGGGTGACGGAATGTCAGGTAAAGGTTTCTTTGAGGCCGGCGGTAAAGGCATGCCCACCATGAAAATGCAGATCAAGTATTCGGGTAAACGCCTCGGTAAATGTAAATAAAGCATTAATCATCACTATCAATTACGATCACCTTATAACCCAGAGCACGATAGTCATTGATTGTTGCGGGTGCGGCTGAGGCCACATCAACATAGTCCGGAAAATCTTCTTCACTTACCCCCTTCCAGCTAGCATGAGTACCACAGACATGCAGTTGTACCCCTTTCTTCACCAGTGACTTTGTGATTTTGTGGATCTTTTTGGCCTTGTTCTGTTTGCTCTTTTGCAGGGCAAACTGTTCAGTGCCATGGGTGACGATGGCGATATGTAGATCGGGCCAGCGTTGGTGTATTTGTTTGATCATGTGTTGTGCCTGCGGTAAGGCCCATTCCAGTGCTGTTGCATCACCGGTAACAATTTCAATCACGATACCATCGGGTTCAGTTTTAGCCTTGAGAATATCATCAAGCGTTGTGGCGTGGGACAGAGTGCTAAAGAAAAGGAACAGTGAGAAAATAAAAACCGGGCGGGCGTATTTAGACATGATCGTGTTTCCGTGGTTGTGTTAGCCCCCCGTGGTTGACATGAAACGCACGATTTTCTGTGGGTCGTCATTAAACTCATGTCGCTCAGGTTTCTCCGTAATGGCCTGGATGATGTGTGTTTTCAGCTCATCATCACCAATACCAGCACGGAGCAGGGGAGCCAGTTCATAATGATTATCTTGACCCAGACAGGTGTATAAAGTTCCATCTGCGGATAAACGGACACGATTACAGGTTTCGCAGAAATGCTGTGATAATGGCGTAATGAAGCCAATTCTTAAGTCTGTACCGGCGATTTTGACATATCGCGCTGGGCCGCCGCCGGCCATCACGCTATCGATTAAGGCATACCGCTGTGCAAGGCGCTGGCGAATTTCATCAAGGGGAACATACTGATGACTGGCATCACGACCGGTATTCCCCATGGGCATGGTCTCAATAAAGCGCAGGGTGAAATCATGTTCGATACAGAATTCGACCATGTCTTCGACTTCGTCATCATTAACGTCTTTCATTACCACCATGTTGATCTTGATGGGGTGAAAGCCGGCCTCTTTGGCCGCGAGTAATCCGCGTAGCGTTTTATCCAGTTTACCGCCGGTGATGGATTTGTAGCGCTCAGCATTGAGGGTATCAAGACTGGCATTAATGCGTGAGATGCCTGCCTTGTGTAATGCGGGAGCGAGTTTATCCAGCCGTGTGGCATTGGTGCTGAGAGAAAGGTCTTCGATGCCGGGTAGTTTGATCAGGCGTTCAGCAAGCTGGGGCAGATTTTTTCTCACCAGGGGTTCACCACCAGTGAGTCGAATACGGCGCGTACCCAGTTCGCCAAAGACTCGAATCACACGTTCCAGCTCGTCAAAATTAAGCCAGTGCTCAGGTTCCTGAAAATCCTTAAAGCCTTTCGGCAGGCAATAGCTGCAGCGCAGATCACACTGATCTGTCACGGACAGGCGAACATAGTCGATGGTGCGTCCAAATGAATCTTTGAGCATGGTCTTACCCGTTGATGGGCCAACTTCAGATTCTACTAGAATAGGGGAATGCGGAATTGATGTATAGCAAGTAAAGGCTTAAAAACTGTTAAATCACTCGTGCCAGGCAGGGTTAATTTGCTTATCTATTTATGAGAAAACTTTCTCTGAGTAACTCCGCCGGTATGGCGGGACTATAGAGAAAACCCTGAGCGTCATCACAGCCAAGATTCCGCAGGAATTCGAGTTGTTCGCTGGTTTCGACACCTTCAGCAATTATATTCAGATTCAGATTTTGTCCCATCGAGATAATGGTACGGGCGAGGACACAGTCATCATGGTTTTCGGGCAACTGTTTGACAAAGCTGCGATCAATTTTCAAAGTCTGAATTGGAAACTGGCGTAAATAACTCAGTGATGAATAGCCCGTGCCAAAATCATCCATGGCAATACTGACGCCCATTGCATGTAGA
>JAOULB010000281.1 GCA_029882235.1 Gammaproteobacteria bacterium
GTGTGTTGGGCAATAAGCGCAAACATGATTGAGTTGTACAAAAAAAGAAGCCGAACTGATTTTCTTGGAGGACTCGATATTAACAATACGACTATTCCAAATTCCGCAGTTCCTCTGCCTGAGCATGAGCTTTATGATATTTATAATGCACATACTGATGCAACTCAACGTTCGTGGATTTCGCTCACAAATTTGTATATCCTTCTTATAAAGTCCGGTTTTGAAAAAATTCATACCAATCCAAATCAAGATATTACTGAAACACAGTTAGCCTCACTTTTAAAAGAAAAAGGACCGCTTCATTTTAGTTTCAATTATTATGACTTACATCCTCAAAGTGTACATGACACAAATGATTTTCCGCTTAGTGCACGACATGCAGTGGTGATTACTGGAATCGATACAGTCAAGGATATTTGTTATGTCAATGACCCGTGGGGCAAAAAAGATGAGCAAATTTCTACAGGACTTGTGTTGAATGCGATAATGAAGATTACCAGTCAGAAATATCAGTCCTTGTGGTATCTGCCATAAAATTACTGTTTACAGGCGAGCTTATAATTTTAAGCGATACAAAATCCATTGTTGCTGATTAATATTGTAAGATTTTGTGCCGTTTTCATAATGCCATATTTCAATAGGCATGGTTTCACCAACTGCTGGAATGGGTTGATAAAAACGAATTTCTTTTTTATCTCCATTTTCGATTTCAATCTTACCAAAATGCATTCCATTATTGTTGTTGACGGTGAGTACATTGGCAATCACTATTTCCTTACTTGTGATTTTATCTGCACCAATGTCTTTTGTCTCTATCAGTGCCCAGATAAGAATGCCGCCGATAGCAAGCACAGCAACAGCGGCATGAAAATTTCTGTAGAAAATAGCTATGTTTTTATTAAAGAATGAAATCATCACGATAGCTTTAAAACTTCAAAAAGAAGTCATCAAGTTGATTCATAAAAACTAAATTTCTATGCTTGTATTGATTGGGCTGAATAATATTATTTACTTTTTCCTGAGGATTCCGCCTTTGCCAGGAACTTATTGTTCTTGTCAGACAAGGATGCAATTAAACTATCCAGACCCTTTTGTTGTATTTCAGTCCCAAAGCTGGTGCGATAGGTGGTAACGACACTGATGCCTTCAACCGATACATCATATACTTTCCAGCCTTTTTTGGTGGAGTGCATATGAAAGTGTATGGGTAGTGGTTTGCCACTTTCAGGAATGAGTTCGGAGCGAACAGTGACTTCAGTATCATCATCGCGCGCACGAATGGGTTGAAACTTCAGCATGTTCGGATCGAATGATTTACGCGTTGTTTCATTCAGGTACTCTGCCAGCGCAGAAGAATAAAAACTTAATAACAACTCACGAAATTGTTTTATAAACTCGATTTTCTGTGACTTATCGGCACGGCGCCAGTGTTTACCCAGTACCCATTTCGATGATGTGATAATGTCGATATGGGGTAGCAGCGATTTTTCCACCAGGGCACGTACCGCCTTTTTATTACCATTTAATTTTGCGCGATCCTTATTCAGACCAGTAAACATTTCATCAGCCGCAGTTTTTAACACCTGTAAGGCATCATTCGGATTCGCCTGGCTTGTGTATGGAAACAGTAATGTCATCAGCATGAGGGTGACTATGGCTAAATGCTTACGAGTGTGATGAATTGGCATGGTGTATTTGTCCCTGTGATATTGCATAATCGTTATATAAGTATAAGCGTCAGACCGTGAAGTGCACGAAAAGTTTATATGTAAAAAATATGTGCTAAGTGCCTGAAAAGACTATAATTTGGGCTGAATGGTTAAAAATCAGACAATTTTAGGGTGAGCGAATGGCTGGAGTAGAAACAGGTCGCGGACATTTTTCCCGAGTACGTATGCGCCGCATGCGTCGAGATGACTTTTCACGCCGTCTAATGCGTGAGTCAGTACTCACTGTTGATGATCTGATCTATCCCGTATTTGTGCTGGAAGGCAACAAGCAGCGCGAAGCTGTTGCCTCCATGCCTGGCGTTGAACGCGTCAGTATTGATGAGTTGCTCAAAGAAGCGGCAGAGTGCGTCAAATTAGGCATTCCCGCCATGGCGCTGTTTCCGGTTACCCCTGCCGAAGTTAAATCTGAAGATGCGGCCGAGGCTTATAATCCTGATGGACTGGCGCAACGCGCCGTGCGTACTCTCAAAGAAAAATTTCCTGAGCTAGGCGTGATTACTGATGTTGCACTGGATCCGTTTACCACTCATGGCCAGGATGGCCTGATCGATGAATCGGGTTATGTACTCAATGATGAAACCGTTGAGGTGCTGGTCAAACAGGCCCTGTCCCATGCCGAGGCCGGTGCTGATGTTGTTGCTCCTTCCGATATGATGGATGGCCGTATTGGCAAGATTCGCCATGCACTGGAACACGCGGGTCATATCCATACGCGTATTCTTGCCTACTCTGCCAAATATGCCTCAAGCTTTTATGGCCCTTTCCGTGATGCCGTGGGTTCAGCAGCTAACTTAGGCACAGGAAATAAATACACCTACCAGATGGATCCCGCCAATAGTGACGAAGCCTTATGGGAAGTCACACTTGATCTTGATGAAGGTGCTGACATGGTGATGGTCAAACCCGGTATGCCTTATCTTGATATTGTTCGTCGGGTAAAGGATCAGTTTGGTGCACCGACTTATGTCTATCAGGTCAGTGGTGAATACGCCATGTTAATGGCTGCTAGTCAGAATGGCTGGTTAGATGAGAAGGCTGTGGTGATGGAATCCTTACTTGGATTCAAACGTGCTGGAGCAGATGGCATCCTTACGTATTTTGCAAAAAAAGCGGCCGCATGGATTCAAAATAAAAACTAATTTTTCTTTTTCTGTTTTAGATTTCTAAAAAAAATAATCGTATTTCAACTAGTTAGCGTTATTATAAATTTGTAAAAAAAACGCTTGTAATTGATTTCTTAAAAGTTATACTGCGCGCAAATCAAGCGTATTATTTTTAAGAAATCGATACTGATTGGCAGTATCTAAAAAGAGGAAAATTTCTATGTCTAGAACGACTATCTCAAGCCTGTTCGGCTCTTCTCCCATCAGACCTTTACAACAACATATGGAAAGCGTGCAAGCATGTATTGCTGAACTTATTCCGTTTTTCAAGGCTGCACTAAAAGAAGACTGGACTAAAGCAAAAAAGATCCAGAAAAACATCTCTAAACTTGAAAGAGATGCTGACAAACTAAAACGCAATCTGCGTTTACAAATGCCCAAAAGCCTTTTTATGCCAGTGTCACGCGTTGATCTACTGGAAGTGCTGCGTATGCAGGACAACATTGCGAATAAAGCCAAAGACATTGCTGGATTGATTACTGGTCGTAGCATGACATTCCCTGAAAAGATAAGCGAAAAGATGCTTGAGTTTGTTGCACGCTGTA
The DNA here is from genome assembly GCA_029882235.1 of Gammaproteobacteria bacterium. Classification (GTDB taxonomy): domain Bacteria; phylum Pseudomonadota; class Gammaproteobacteria; order UBA6429; family Thiohalophilaceae; genus JAOULB01. Next base: position 3,439 of record JAOULB010000281.1, read on the forward strand.
TTGATGCTTCCAAGCAGGCTCAGGTCGCAATTGGTGAGCTTGATGAGCTGGTCGAAACGGGTTTTGGTGGCGATGAAGTTAAACTGGTGCATGAAATGATCAAGAAGCTCGATGAGATCGAATCTGATACAGATAAGATACAAATCAAAATTCGTGCTGAATTGTTTAAAGTAGAAAAAGATCTACCGCCAATTGATGTCATGTTTATGTATAAGATACTCGATTGGATA
>JAOULB010000282.1 GCA_029882235.1 Gammaproteobacteria bacterium
CGCATATTGGCCATGGATTTATAACTGGCTTCAGACAGTTTATAAAATGCCAGCTTGATAAGAATGGTTACAACAATAATTGCCCAACCCCAGTTACCTAAAAATTCATGTAACCAGTCGAGCAACCAGAACAGAGGTTTTGAAACAACCGTGAGCCAACCATAATCAACGGTAAGTTCTAAACCCGGTGCAACCTTTTCAAGCTGGTTTTGTAATTTAGGTCCAACGAACAAACGACTGCTGATAGAACTACTTGAACCTGCAGCGACGGCCTTTTCTTCCAGCGCGGTATAACCAATAACAAAGCGCGAACTGTTATCCAGAGCCCGAGTAAAATATTTAAAGTTCTGTTCTGCTGCCGGAACCCAGGCGCCCAGGAAGTAGTGTTGGATCATCGCCGCCCAACCGCCTTTAATATCACGGCTGAGGTTTTCGTCACTCATGTCATCAAAATCAATCTTTTGATATTTTTTATCCGGGCTATAGATCACGCCACCCAGATAGGAATAAACAAACTGGCTTGTTCCATCGCTGTCTGGTTTGGAGCGTTGTAACTGATAATAGGCATTGCCGCGCCATTCTTTACCGGTCTTGTTATTGATTGAATCTTTGACTTCAATTTCATAACTACCGCGCTTGAAAATATAGTGTTTGGTAAACACCACACCTTCTGGACTGGTCCAGCTCATGGCAACATCAAGCGTATCCTGGCCATCTTTTAAGCTATAAGATGACTGCGTTGATTTATAAACGCTGTAATGATTCGGTGACTTGGTTATAAAGGCATTCGACTTGGATTTTTTACCGGCAAAACCAGACTGCGCGACAAACAGTCCTGGCTGATCGTCTTTAAACAAACGCACATAATCATCTGGTTTCTTAACATCGGTTGGATACTTAACTAAATCAACCACCCGCAGATCGCCACCAAAGGTATCGACCTCGGCAGCAAACACATCGGTTGTTATTTTAATACGTTGTTTTGATTGCAGACGATTGCTGCTGGCCTGTTGTGGAACTGTGCTGCTGCTTGCTTTTGCAGTTGGTGTTGTTGCCGAGGCATTACTGGGCACATCGGTTGCGGTAGGTAAATCGTTACCACCAAGTTGCTTGCTGCCCGTTGTCGGTGTCTGAGTAACTTGTGGCTGAGGACCATAGTCGCGTTGCCACGCATCCCACATTAAAAAAGAAACAACAGCCAAAGCGATTAATAACAGGGTACGATTTTGTTCCATGACTACTCTATATATATGAATATTATTTTTCTGGACCTGACTTTGGATCGGGGACGGGATCTAAACCGCCTTCGTGCCAGGGATGACATTTACTCAAACGCCGCGCTGCCAGCCATGATCCTTTAAACGTACCATGCTGATGAACCGCGTCGATTGCATATTCTGAACAGGTGGGATGAAAACGGCAATGCTGTCCAACAAATGGACTGAGTATTAAACGATAAAGTCTGATCAAGGCGATGATGAGTCTTTGCATTTTTTTATTAAGCCCTGCCAGAGCTTCTCCAACACACTGAATAATTCCTGTTTTGATAATTGTCCCGCACTGGTCTTGCCTAACACCACAATATCAAGCCCACTCAATTCGGCCTGATGCTGGCGAAAACTGGTACGCACAATACGTTTGACGCGGTTGCGAGCCACGGCGGTGCTAATATACCGCTTTGCGATGGCCAGCCCAAGTCGGGCGACATCCTGGTCATTTTGTCTACACAACAGGGTGAGGTGTTGATTGCCTGTTTTACAGGCGCGGGCGAAGACCTGCTTGAACTCTGAGGGTCTAGTTAGCCGCTGGTGCCGAGCAAAGCGCCCGGTAAACACGTGACGGGCAGCCCCTTAAAGTGCTATGCGTTTGCGGCCTTTCGCACGACGGGCGTTCAATACCTTACGACCACCACGGGTGCTCATACGCGCACGAAAACCATGAGTTCGGGCACGCTTTAAATTACTGGGTTGAAACGGTCTTTTCATCTCTAAACCATACTTGTTTGTTAAATTACTGCAGCTGAACTGCAAATACCCGGAACTAGCCGGAAAAGGGCGCAAAGGTTACTGTTTCCAACCTGTCCCGTCAAGTTCAGGACCTCTTTTTTCAGGGATTTTCGAGCGAAAATTTTTCCGCTGGAATGCAAAAAGGGTGTGGATAACTTCGCGCGATCCAGATAGACTTCTGCGTCTACCCCCCCTGGTACTACCAGAAAAACGATAAATAAAAATAACGAATTTGGAGGTTCGCGGTGTCTCAATCCCCCTGGGATAAGTGCCTTGGTCGCCTGGAATCAGAGCTGAGCCAGCAACAATTCAATACCTGGATCCGTCCCCTGCATGCCGTGCAAGAGGGTAATGAGATCACTTTGCTCGCACCAAATCGTTTTGTCATGGATCGTATTAATGAGCTTTTCATGAACAGAATCAATGAGTTAATGGACTCAGACGGGGAACAGAAACCACGCATTCTACTTGGCATTGGCAGCCACGCCAAAACCAGTGCTGAGATCAGCGCCGATACCCCCGTACAAAGCAGCAGCACACAAGTGACGCCAAAGGCAACGCCCGGCAAGCACCATAATTCCAGCCTGAACCCAAATTACACCTTCGACAGTTTTGTCGAAGGTAAGTCGAATCAGCTCGCTCGCGCCGCCTCGACACAGGTCGCCGAGAACCCCGGCGGCGCCTACAATCCGCTGTTTCTGTATGGCGGTGTTGGTCTGGGCAAAACCCATCTGATGCATGCGGTCGGCAATGAGATTCTCAAGAAAAATCCCAAGGCCCATGTCGTTTACCTGCATTCCGAGCGCTTTGTTGCCGATATGGTCAAGGCGCTACAGCGTAACGCCATTAATGATTTCAAACGCTATTATCGTTCTGTCGATGCCCTGTTGATCGATGACATTCAGTTTTTCGCCAAAAAAGAACGTTCGCAGGAAGAATTCTTCCATACCTTCAATGCCCTGCTTGAAGGTCAGCGCCAGGTGATCCTCACCTGTGATCGCTACCCCAAAGAAGTGGATGGTCTGGAAGAACGCCTCAAGTCACGCTTTGGCTGGGGTCTGCCGGTTGCGATTGAACCGCCTGAGCTGGAAACCCGCGTGGCGATTCTACAAAGTAAGGCACAACAATCGGGTGTTGAGATGTCGCAGGAAGTCGCCTTCTTCATCGCACAACGCATTCGCTCTAATATCCGCGAACTTGAAGGTGCGCTACGCCGCGTCCTCGCCAATGCCGCGTTTACTGGTCGACCCATTACCATCGACTTTGCCAAGGAAGCCCTGCGCGATTTGCTTGCCTTGCAGGACAAGCTGGTAACGATTGAGAACATTCAAAAAACCGTGGCTGAATATTATAAAATTCGTGTTGCCGATTTACATTCCAAACGTCGCAATCGTTCTATAACTCGACCACGCCAGGTCGCCATGAGTCTGTGTAAAGAACTCACTAGTCATTCCTTACCGGAGATCGGCGATGCCTTCGGTGGCCGTGATCACACCACGGTGATCCATGCGGTTAGAAAAGTTGAAGAGCTGAAAGAAACCGAACCCAAAATCGGTGAAGACCACGCCAACCTGATGCGGACACTCAGCTCTTAATGTCGAAAGCGATGAGCACACTGCTGTTTCGCATTCTCATCTTCTTTAATATCT
>JAOULB010000283.1 GCA_029882235.1 Gammaproteobacteria bacterium
TATTTACCACAGCAGTTTCAGAGGGGTCATGTACACCCGTGCGACTATCAACTGGATGAAACGATGGCTTATTATATTCATCGCTGATGTTCTTGGCTGCAACATGACCGTTATGACAATTCATGCAGGTTGTCTCTTCCGTTGATGAATTTAACAGGCGCTCAGGTTCATTGGCATTATGCGGTTGATGACAATTCTGACAGGCATTGTCACGCACCGTTGTCCAACTACTATTTGGCCATGGGTCAACAACACTACCGTCCCAGTTTGCCGAAGAATTATTATGCGGTGTTTGAGTCCAGCCAGACTTCTGGTGACAGCTTTCACACAATGCCCCACCGATATTTGACATCACCAGGAATTTGCCAAAGTCATTTTTATGCGGATCATGACAGGAGGTACATTGTAACTGACCGGTATGATCCAGTTTTACCTCTGCATTCAATGACGCGGGTTGCACCAGCTCACCATTACTCTGATTGGCAAGATTTGAGTTATAAGTAAATGAAACGGGATGATCGTCAGACAGATCGGTACCCAGTCGTGTTGATCTATTCGGCATCGAATCCATGCCTGCACGCATCTGGATATTAACATCACGGCTCACGACCTTTCCCAACGCCACAGTACCATCGTGACAACTTAGGCAAAGAATTGAACTACCCGTCGGCTGACCAATAGAAGCCTTGACGGTACTGCTGTTGTACGGTGTATAAGTCACACCGGAGTCTTCTCGATTCCAGAGCGGGCTGACAGGTGCCGCGCGGTGTGGGGCATGGCAGAAAATACAGATCTTACTCTCAGAACTGGCCTTTACATCGCCGGGGCCTGTGGCAGAAAGATTATGTTTGGTGTTGACGACACGAGCAGATACCGCCTGACTCAGAATCAGACCCAGGATCAGCAATGTTGACATGAATCGCGTCATGATTTGCCACCTATATATTTAAATACCTGTACACGCCGATTGTAAGAATCCGCAATATATATAGTGTTATTCTCTCCTATATATATACCTGCAGGCAACCAGAATTCTGCAGTTTGTTTGCCCTGCTGTCCGATGCTGAGTAGCAACCTTCCTTTATTATCAAATACTTGCAGTGCATGGAACAGGGCATCGACAATATAAATATGGCCCAAATTATCCGTTGCGACACCCTTGGGCCGGGCCAGTGTACCGGTGGCCATGCCGGCCTGACCAAAGGTGTTGATAAACCGGCCGCCCGCATCAAATATCTGCACGCGGTGATTTAAGGAATCCGTCACATAAAGCTTGCGCCGATCATCGAACCAGATCAATGTCGGAAAGTTAAATTCGCGTGATTTCTTACCGCGTTTCCCAATTTTCTTTATTTGCCTGCCCTGTTGGTCGAAAACGCGGATCGCATGGGCACGAGTATCGGCAACATAGAGGCGTTGATATTTTTTATCATAGGCCAGTCCTGTTGGTTGCTGTAATTTTGTCTGTAAGGGAAAGACAGTTGCATGCTCGGCCTTTGGCTTTATCTGAAATACCTGAGCCAAAGCCGAATCGGAAACCAGTATTGAATTATTCGGGCCCTTTGTCATGGCCACCGGTGATGGAAAAGCTTGATCACCTTTTCGCAGTATCAGTCGATACTCTTCTGTTTTACGATTGAAATAGTGCACCCCTTTTACACCGGGATCTGCCACATAAATTTCATCTGGCGATAGTGCTATCACTGCCATGGGGCGCACCATATGTCGGTCACTGCTACCGACAAACAGATCGCCCAGGTGTTCTAATATTCCCTTACTGATCCCCATATTCTCGGGATGATGAAACTGGCCCACATAGGCAATGCGTGCAGCAGCGGGTTTAGATGGCCAGACTAAATTTGACTGTGCTGGATAAAGTCCTTTTTGATACGTCTGCGCGCAGCCATTTAAAAATATTACAACAAGCAGCAACATACACCGTTCACATAATGCATGTTGGCGCATATTAATCATCAGAATTCTCGATTCAGTCGAGCGGATAACACATTATGTTCACGTTCTGTTTCATCCTGAACTTCATGTATTGAGCGCGCATCAACTTCAATAAGCAGTTTTCGCAGACGCCAACGACCAATAATTGAATTAATTTGCGTGCGACGAAGCACTGTACCACCGGTATCTTTTTCATTACTCACTTCAAATGTGATCGAAGCCCGCGGCCAGGGATGTAGAACCAGTTGTGCACTTTGACGTTCAAGCGCAATGTCTTCGTTGCTATTATGATTATCCTGATCAACGGTTCGCGCATTCAAACGCAGACGCGAATCAGAAAAGAGTTTTGTTTGATAAAAAACTTCTCCGCTTTGTCTGTCGTAGGGTGAAAAATCATCTTCACGTGACTCATTGCTGATCTCGCCACCAATACGCATTTCATCATCCATAAACGGGACATCGACGCGAAAACCCGTGCGCGTTTGTTGCGTTGATGAAAGCTGGCTTGAACTTCCTTCATTAATACTCACACTGTTATCTGAAAACTGGGCATAAACAGAATAATATTTAAGAAAGTCTAAAGAAGCACTATAACCCTGTCTAAAGAGTGAATACGTCACATCCTCATCACTTTCATAGCTGTAAGTAACATAAACTGTTTCACCAAAGGCAATATTGCCACTGACAATGCGGCGGATATGTGTTATTTCACCAATTACAATTAATTCGTAATCAGCGCCCTCAACAAGCACCTGATTGAGTTCATTAACAACCGTCTGAACATTCGTCACAAAATTATTCTGTAACGCAACAGAAGTAGATTCTAATCTGACCGCTTCTCGGTAAACAGTTACAATACCGCTATTCCTTGAATTCGTATCGTAACCAAAATTCATTCCCAACCTTAGCGTTCCGAAAGAGAGAGGTTGGTTATAATTCAGGCTGGCATTGATGCCTGTTGTTGAAGAAGTAAACGCCGTTTCATTTTCCTGTTTTATTTCAACGCTGTTGCTATGTACATCACCTGACATTGACAAGGCCTTGGAAAGATTTCGTATCCCACCTACAACCAGATTAATATTTTCGATCTGGCCTTGTTCAATTTCACTATCCAGATAGTCAAAGCGATAATAGGACGAGGCATCGTCTGAATGAGTCCAGTTCAAGATGGGCGCAAAACGAAAGTCCTGTTGACTGGGTGTGTTGTCCTGCGTGTAATAGGAGAGCAGATTACTTAAGCGTAGCTGATTTTTTTCACCAAAATTGAAGTGTGTATCAAAACTAATTGACTCAGAGCTAATATCCGTTTCGGTGCGTTCAAGATTAATCAGTCCACTCGAAGACTGTCGATGATTGGTGTGATAGGTCAACTGGCCATAACCGTCTTTACCAATACTTCGATAGGCCCGCAATAAAACCTGATCACTGCTATCTTCAATAACGCGTGTCACACCTGAACCATGATTCTCTACATGAAACGCCTCCAGGTTGACTGAAAACGGAAGCAGTGGTTGATTAAGCGCCAGATTCATCCCATAGCGTTCGTTTTCCTGCACAAAGCGCTCTGTCAGGGATGGACTGATGAGTGGCTGATCACGATCATAGTACAAGGTAACAGGATAGGGTTTTTTCTCCAGAAATCGCAGTTTTGCGGTGACTCTGGTCAGTTCATTGGTCTCGGCATTACCTGTTG
>JAOULB010000284.1 GCA_029882235.1 Gammaproteobacteria bacterium
AACAACAGCAAGTTTGCTCGTGATCGCGCCGATAAACTTGCCGAAATGGGTTACACCGCCATGGTGATGGATATCTATGGTGATGGACAATACAATGAATCGCCCAAAGGTGCAGGTGAATTAATGAATGCTCTAACCGCCAAACCTAAAGTCATGAGTGCACGTTTTAAGGCAAGCATGAAAACACTGCGTCGTCATAAAACTGTTGATGCAAACAGAATAAGTGCCATTGGTTATTCACTTGGTGGTATGTATGTCATCCAGATGGCGCGCGAAGGCTTTAAACTCAAAAGCGTGGCCAGTCTCTGGGGCGTTATCGGTAAACCTGCACAGGCAGCCAAAGCAGGAAAGGTAAAAGCCAGTGTGCTAGTGCTGCAGCCTGCTGTTGATGCCTGGGCACCTAAAGAAGCCGTTCAGGCACTAAAAGAAGAAATGAGTAAAGCCGGTGCCGAGTATCAGATGATTGAATATCGAGATACCGTACATGGTTTTAGCCGTCCGGATGCCGATGCACGGGCAAAAAAATTCAATATGGGAATTCGCTATAATGCCGATGCCGATAAGAAATCATGGCAGGATTTGTCAAAATTTCTTAAACGTACACTTGGCTAAAGAATAGAGAGTATAAAAATCAAAGCACTCATGTCTGCTTAGCCAGGCATGGGTGTTTTTAATTTGTGTGATAGTTTTATTCTGGTCTTTCTTAGTTTGTTCAGCATTTGTCCGTATTCAGGCAAGGCCAGTTCTGTTGTAAGCGTTTTACGCTCCTTTGTGAATGAGTCATGCAATTTGTCCTTTTTATATATCCGTTGTGATTCCATGTATTGTTGTTCAAATTTATCATGAATTATTAGTGTTACATCAAGCAGATCCGGATAGTTCATTAACTGTTTGTAAATATCTGGGTAATACTCTTCGGCAACACGAAAGTAACTGAGAATAAATAACTTAAACTCAAGAAAAGATAAGTCAATGTCATTGTTGCCGAGCTCGGTAAAGGTATTATCTTTGAGGTAGATTCGGCGTTGTTTATTATCCAGTTGCTTGAGAATATTGTTCTTACTTATAAGACTATAATAATAGGCGTGAAACTCATCCAGCAGACCATAGATGCCAAACTGCTGGGTAACATGGTATTTGCTCGCCTTACCAATATAAGCTGCATACCGACTGTTTTTAAAAACATTTTTATCTTTGATAACTTTAGCGATTTCCTTGCCAGGAAAAGTGCGAGTATGGAACAGGTGCCGCAAACCCATTTCCTTTGTGTAATATGATGTGCGTCCCAAATGGTATCGAGTTCTACGTTTGTCGATACTTTGATCGAATTGATAGGCTAGTGATGAATAGTGGTGTGCTGTTTCATGAATAGCCGTGCCTACTGAATCCACCATGGAACCAAAATCTGTTTTTGGCTTGCCCCTTAAATAGCCTTTTAGAAATAACATGTAGTCAATTGCAGGTCGACCGCAGTGTTTTTTACCCATGTCTTTAAAATAATCAACGAAATAGATCCCCGGTCCGCCAAACCGTTTATTCACCTTATAAAACTCTTTTTCAATTTCTGGATCAGGTTTAAGCTGACGCTCATAAGAAAACAGACTGGAACAGCGTTGCGCTTTGGCGTGTTTGGCATAATCAAAACTACAAGCCGTCGAAGCTGCAAGCAACACGGTTAAACCAGCAAAACGTAATTTATATAATATGTGTAAGACAGCCTGCGGCAAAAGTTTCATACAGAAATTCCATTAAACGATTTATGTACTGGTTAGTTACCCTAAACCCCCAGATGCGATAATTGATTTATCGACCAATCGGGAGATATATTCAGCCAATAAAGAGGAAAATGACCATAAATATAAGGTTGGTTTAAAATAGATTGTGATTGGAGCTGAGTATCATCCTGATGACAAGATTGATAGCAGTGCAGTTTGTGTTTAAAGTCAGCGTTCGACTAATAATTAAAATATATTTTGCGGATAGATAAGGGAAAATCGATGAAATTAAAAATCGCCTTCTGGTGCCATTTACTCGCAATACTGGTTGTTCTTATCTTTGGCCTGATGTATTCGTTTAAACCAACATTCATGCCCTATCATTCCGCTGCCGTACAGTTACCCTGGCAGGAAGTGAGCCCGGCGATTCAGGTTTTAATCCTCGCATTAATGCGCTCGATCGGTGGTGCCTGTTTTGCCATTGTAATTCTTGAACTGTTTATACTCTTTATCCCTTTCCGGCAGGGACAGACATGGGCGATATGGGCCGTACCCGCAGGCGGACTATGCATCAGCGCAGCAGGACTCTATGCCATGCTCTATGTAAGCAGCAATACACCTGCAACACCACCCTTGTTTGCACCCGCAATAGGTGCCGTGTTACTGGTGAGTGGCTTGTTATTGTCCTTGTCCAGAAAGTAAGCCAATCCAGCTCTTTACTTCATCGGGGTTAAAGGCATGGTCTCAAACTTAATCCCAGACCAACCAGTTTGCATAAAATTTCGAATGTTCTGGTGATTATCCCCATCCGGGTTTTGTAAAACCTCATCACGGTAATACTGACCAAAGCAGGCCAGGGTTTGTTGTTCGCTTAACTCATGCAATTGCGCAAAGGCGAATAATTTACACGAGCCATTATTTTGATCAGCCGCGTTTTGTAAATTGCCATTCTTAAACGAGGTAGGTGTGAAGGTATAAAGACTATCAATCACCGCTATGGTGTCGGTGAAGTCGACCTTCTCTGGTTGCGTGTTCAGGGTTTTGAGAAAGGTTTCTAATGTCATTGTGGTGGTGTTGGGGTATTTATATTGAGGTGTATTATATGACAACCAGGAACAGAGTATATATTTATATAATATTAGAAAGAATTATTCTCTGACCCCATTTTTTCCTTGTTAGGTGATTTCAACTTCTTCACTATAACGACCTTTGATTGAAAAAACAGTCAAAGCTTTCTCAGCCTGTTTAATTAACTTTTGCCAGTATGCGTTTTTCACGAGTTCATTAACTGATGGCATTAAATGAGGAGTATTATCGGCCACTTCATTCCATATTTTGTGATACTCAGATATTGCCGTTTGCTCTTCCTGAGAAAATACTGGCTCAACGTATTCCGGGAGCTTCTGATCATCAACCCAGTCCTCCCACATACATATGATCTCGTCCCCACCAAATTTTTCATGTTGTGAGGGGTCTGCGGTAATTTCCAAAACCTCAATTATTCTATTTCTTATTCTTTGATAAAGAATCTTTTTTGATATTTCCTCTGAGTTCATATTCACCTAACTTAGGTTTAGAGGTCCTAAAAAGCCAGTTCAAACGGGTTTTTTAGGGCCAAATAAAAATCCGTTGTTAATGTTATCAACAGCTTATCATTTTTTAGTGGGCTTGGGCTTTATTTAGACGGGCTAGTTTGTTCAATTTTTAATCAGTGAGCGTTGGTGGTGGGATCAATCCCCTTAGATGGCGCGTTGTGGTGGTTGGTTTTCAGGCGCTTTTATAAATCAGTGGCTGCAGGGACGACCTGAGCGAAGCGAAGAAGTACTTAATGAAACCCGAAGGGGTTCTAAAGTGCGCGGGCCAGTTCGCAGAGGGATATGGATATCCCTTCTGCGGACTTCCTTCCTGAAAAC
>JAOULB010000285.1 GCA_029882235.1 Gammaproteobacteria bacterium
CCACCAGCACCTTAAATCCGATATTTGGTTTTTCAGTGCGTAGTGCAATTATTTTTTCAACCTATCCATACACGTACCAGTAAATATCTTTCGAGTGCATGGCGTCTTGCCATGCACCGTTTTTAATTAATCAGTCTGACTAAACATACCAGCTTTCTTCAATCTGCGCTGGCGGCATCGGCTCGACAGTATATTCCTTTATAATACCATCCGGCAGCGTGGCCTTAACCCCAACCGACTCCGCTGTCTTGCCCTGACCAAAGCGTGCGGCGATACGACCCGCGAGTTGAATATCTTCATCGGTGATGTCTTTACCATCGATGAGCACCAGTGGCCCGCGATGTGTGGTGGTGTGTAAAGAGATAAACTGCTTGCGATAACCTTCCATGAATTTGTTCTCGCCTTCTTCGCGACCGATGATCATTTTAAAATTGGGGCGTGGACGAATATGACGACCGACTTTTAATAACATAATGTCATCAAGTTCATAATCGCGTGAAGGTCGATGCTCCCACATATCAACCACCTTCTTCGAATAGTTTTCATCCGTCAAAAAACAACAACCCCCCGCCGGCGTTGCATAATCGACGAAACCAAACTGTGCCGCCAGTGCCATTTGCGGTTTACGATTGCGGCCACTGAAATCGAGCATGTCTTCGCGCTTGATCCAGCCTTCACGCTCGGGTTTGGTCTCGGGTAAATTCTTTGCACAGAGTGGACGCAGTAATAGATCATTGGCACCCGACTCACGCGCAATCACCGGCATCAGATCTTTACGCTGCGACATCGGCCGCTGACCGACCACTTCACCGGTGATAATAAAATCAAAATCGTTTTTCTGAATCCACTCCAGCGCCTTGTGGATCATAAACGTCTTACAGTCCTGACAGGGATTCAGGTTAGCACCATAACCATGCTTTGGATTCAGCAACACATCTTTATATTCTTCAATCACATCGACAATGTGCAGCTTAATACCCAACTGCTCCGCACACCACAGCGCATTATTGCGCTTCTCCTTCTTCTGGTCCCGCTTACGAATCGCATGGGTATGCCCCTCGACACAGAACCCGGTAAAGAAGTTGATGCCCTCCACATGCACCCCCTGATCCATCACCACCTTCGTTGCGAGCATGGAATCGAGACCACCGGAAATCAGGGAAATGGCTTTGGCTTGGGGCATAGGTATGGGGCTGGGGGTGATTAACGGGCTGGGGATCTTACCAAATAGTAGGCTAGGAGGGAGCAGGAAATGGAGTTTTTTCACGTTATTTAGCGGCAAATTGCCATATACTTTGACGTTATGGATATTGTCATATTACTTGTGAGCGCCTTGATGCTTGCTCATTTTTCCAGGCCTGCAGATAGCCGTAGTCATCACCTCGCGTTACTTTCTCTTTTTGGTATAGGGTATTTTTTACTCTGGCCTTATTTACAATTTTACTTAAAGCTAACCGGTGCCGACCCATCAAATAATCAATTAATCTATGCAAGTCTAATAGCCGGGATAGTGCTTATCTCGCTATTACCACAAGTCAGGAATATTAAGCGTGAGTTTGCATACGTTTTGGTTGTTGTCTTCTTTGCGACAACGGGATCGGGGTTCATTTTTGACAGGGAGATAAAAAACAATCTTTCTGAATGGGTGGGTTTTTTTAGTACAGCCACGGCGAAAGCTGACGTGAATGAAAACTGGAAATGGTATCGTGATGATATTGCAGGCGTCACATTTCAGATACCCGATTACTGGGCTGAGCAAAAGCATAGCTCAGGATTAACCTATTTCACCTTCAATAAAGAAAGTAACAAAATCGCTGAACTACGCCTTCACTGTTTTCATAACACAGAGCTGTCGGTCGCAGAAATCGTCTTTAATGTTGAATTTTCTAATACATCGCAAGGATTAACAACAAAAGCAGAATGCTCAAGAAGTATAAGCTATGAATGTCTGGTCAAAACCTTATCCAGTGATAACAAAACACCTGAAAAATGGCGATGGTTGAAGATGGAGAGAAACATGCAACAGAATGTGCAGATAGATTTTTTATTTTTTACTGATGACAAATCAGTTAAACGTGAAGCCAAGAAGATTATAAATTCAGCTAAATTACTAAAAATACAGGATGAATTATCATCCTGTATTAGTACCATTGACTGGATCTGATTATTTAAATTCACCTGTAACAGGTGCAAGCTTTTTCATTGCCGGACAATCCCATGTTTTGTTTATTACTGACTCTGTGGCTGATTTAAATAATTCATATCGTTGATTTGCCTCTGCGTTAGAGACGGCTTCCCACGCAGCCTTGGCATTACTTGTTTCAGGTAAACTTTTTAGCTTTTCAAAGATAAAATTATTTCTTTGCATATGATCCATGGCTTTCTGGCCCTTGTGTGTATCTAACGACTGAAAATACGAACACACAACATCAAAGTCAGCATTGTTAGCAAGACAATTGCCCGATAACAGGTACATCATAAAGCCAGGGATAAGCAGAAAGTTTTTCATCGGTGCGAGCCCCAATAAAATGTTCCTCTTGAGGTCTTTTTTAATGGGAGGTTTGGTTGGTAGATAATAGCGGCTCTTTTAGGCTTAAAGTCATGCACCAAGTGACCATTTGCATCGACAATGTAAACCCATAATCCATTTGGGTGGCGCCAGGCAGTGCCTCCTTTACTTGCGATGGTTTGCGCATTAATTTGTGGGGCATTCATGCTATATTGGCTGCAGGGTAATATAAAAGGGCGATACTTTTGTTCTTCACTATTGCGAATTAAACGCAATTTATTGCCGGTGTCATCATCAACAAGGGCTTTCACAATCCCAACAGGAATAGCCGCTGCAGAAGATAAGGCACCAAAGAAACCCATGCCATAAATACCGTAATCGATTTTGTCGGGCGTTGAGCCCTTAGTTGAATAGTTGTAAACCCATATAGCCGGGGTCACCAGAACGCCAGCTACTTTTTGGCCGGTCTTGGTTAGTGTAATAGAGGCAATAGTGCCACTACTAGATTGAACAAGGTTTCGATGTCTCTGCACGGCCTCTGTTACATCACCCATAATTGTGCTTCCTTTGTAAATTATGTTGAAACGACTCCACTCCTAATATTAACAGTTATTAATTTAATAATGTTGTGTGAAGTGAACTAAATATAGATAGAGAATTTAATCAGAATGAAGTCGAAACTGAAGTAAAACAATCTCATTTCATGAAAGTTTGTGATGAAGTTATCACTTATTGCTGAAAGCCACACAGAACCCGGTAAAGAAATTAATCCCCTCCACGTGCACACCCTGGTCCATCACCACCTTGGTAGCGAGCATGGAATCGAGACCACCGGAAATCAGGGAAATGGCTTTGGGTTGGGACATAGGTACAGGGCTGGGGGTGGTTTTATGGGAGGGCTATTTTACAGAAAAATGGTGGGGGGAGAAGCGGAGGTGGTGAAAAAATGTGCAGATTGGGGGATATGACCGACAGCCACTTATTATGCAAATTATGATCGCTATATGTGATCCAAATGGATCATAAATGGTACCTAAATGGGATTCAATCGGCTACAATTTGGTTTGTTACATATACGTCTAATCCAAATGAGCAAAAATACCGATAGATCCAG
>JAOULB010000013.1 GCA_029882235.1 Gammaproteobacteria bacterium
TACGATAATGTCGATAAAACGCAGATTCGTATGCCGGATCAAAGTCAAACCAGGCCACCTGAACCTCAAATGCCTGCACCATCGGCAGATAGAACGGTTATCAGGAATCCTGCGCCACAGACACCTCCTCAATCTGCAGATAGAACAGTAATTAGGAATCCTGATGCCACTGTAATTCGTCAACCTGCACCAGGTGGAGGAAGCCCATCTCAACAAGGTGTTGATCCTACTCGGATGCAAACAGGACAGCGGCATCAAACAGGCCAACATCATACGGGGCAGCAATACCAGTCAGGTCAACATAATACAGGCCAGCGACACCATACAGGCCAACCACATCAAACAGGTCAGCAACATCCAACGAGCCCTACAAGCCCCAGTATGCAAAGAACAACACCTCCTCAAGCAGGGGGCGGGCAACCACAATCGAGTGTTGGCAATAATAAAATATTAAAAGGGCGTTTTTTACTTGAAAAAGTATTGGGCGTTGGTGGTATGGGGGTTGTTTATAAGGCAAAAGACCGGCTAAAAATTGAAGCGCATGATCGTGATCCCTATGTAGCGATTAAAGTGTTGAATGAGGAATTTAAGTCGCACCCAGAATCATTCATTGCCCTGCAGCGCGAATCAAGAAAATCACAACGTATCGCACATCCAAATACTGTGAAGGTCTATGACTTCGATAGAGATGGCGACACAGTCTTCATGACTATGGAATATCTTGAAGGCAAACCGCTGGATCAGTTAATTCGTCAATACAGTATGACAGGCCTGCCGCTCGATGATGCCTGGCTTGCCATCAATGGTATGTGTTCAGCGTTGATACATGCCCACGAAGAAAATATTGTCCATTCTGATTTTAAGCCAGGAAACGTCTTCATTACGACAACGGGAATGGCAAAGATTTTTGACTTTGGTATTGCTCGGGCGGTAGCGAATGTTGATCGCAATGATGGTAAAGCCGTTGATCGAACCGTGTTTGATGCCGGTAGTTTAGGGGCGTTAACACCTGCCTATGCGAGTCTGGAGATGTTGCAGGGTAAGACGCCTGATGTGCGTGATGACGTCTATGCGCTTGGTTGTGTTATTTATGAAGTTTTTACTGGCAGACATCCTTTCAATAAATTGCCTGCAGATGAAGCCGAGAAGAAAAAACTAAAACCAAAAAGAATTGATATTGTTTCAAAGCGCCAATGGCGTGCAATCGAAAAGTCGCTCGCATTTAGACGCGAAGATCGAATTGAGACAGTAGAAGAACTGCACAAAGAGTTAACGCTTAAATACAAGCCCAGTTATGTGGTCACTGCAGCTGTCGCCGTAATTATTGCACTTTCATCAATTATTTATATTCAAAGCACTGATTCCGGGATTTCTGAAAACGATATCAGGAATGAGCTGGAATTTAAAATCCGCTTTGATCTCTATCAGCAGGCCATAGCCCGGTTAATGGACGATCCCACCTTTACTATTGACTGGGAAGAAAACATCTGGACAGAGGTTAAGGGGGTCACTGATCTTCTGAGTGAAATTGAGGATGAGTGGCTGACTGAAACCCGAAGCGATATATATAAGTTATATATCAGCAAAATTAAAGAGCTGATGAATAAAGATCAGTTAAAGCAGGCGAAGATTCTTATTGATAATGCCTACCGGTATACCGAAGATCCAAAATTCCTGGATCAGGAAAAAGTCCGGCTGGCCGAATTGATTAAAAAATCTGAATCACGACGTCAGAACATGCTCGCCAGACAAATTGAAGAGAAGAAAGTCAACAAATCCAAATATGATGCTTTTAATGTTGCGCTTGAAAATGCAAATAGTCAGTTAAAATGTCAGGCGCGCTTGAATATGCGCGATTTTGGTATAGCAATCAATAAGTTAAGGTCGGTTGATGGTGCCAGATACAAAAGCATGGAACCAAAGTTAATCAATTCGCTTGCTGCCTGTATTACCCAGGTGGGGACGGCATTTCCTGAGCGCGCAATGGAGGCTAAAAAATATGCCATGCGCATTTTCGACTCACATAGTAAAATCGCCACAATAAATATTGTTGCTCGAGATGCGTGCGATGTCTCAATTGCCGGTCTTGGTGCTAGTGGCTCACGTACGGTATGTCGTGATAAACTTCGGGGTATTGGGCTGGGACCAGCAATGGTGGTCATCCCGGCAAAAGGGAATATTAAGCCTTTTGCAATAAGCAAGTACGAGATTACATTTGATGAGCTGAATCTATTTTGTCAGCGAACCAAAAAATGTAGCGTGCAAAGTAGTGGGGACAAAAATTTCCCTGTAACAAATATCTCAATAAGTACAGCGAAAAAATATATGCGTTGGCTTAGTGATAAAACTGCGCAGAAATATCGTTTACCAACTGATGATGAGTGGGTACACGCGGCAAATTCACGTAGAAGTTCGCTGGATCCGAATAGAAACTGCAAGTTAAGAAGTCGCGGTATCGAAAAAGGGAACGAGCTGGTGCGAGTTACAACGGGTCGCCAAAATAGCTGGGGGCTGGTGAATTACGTCGGCAATGTCCAGGAATGGGTATACGGAAACGGCAGAAAATTGATTGCAGTGGGTGGCTCATATAAAGACAGTATGGATAGATGTAGTACCTCATTGCGGCGTTCGCATTCAGGTTCGCCAGATAATCACACTGGATTTAGAGTAATCAGGGAAATCAGGAGTAGAAGTTAGTGAATGAATTTCCATATTCAATCCAGATTCAGGCCTTATTAGATGATTATTATAATAATAGAATAGGGATGGATGAATATCGTCAGCAAAGAACTCAGTTGCTTGATGAAATTGATAAAGAAGTAAACGGGACTGAGCGAGAACAAAACAAAGATTCTACTGACAGTACATTTATTGGTAAAATGCTCAATATGATTAAAAACAGTAACACGGAAGAAACAACAAATTAATACAGGGACGAAGCAGGTTTAGGTAAACTCTTGGAAAACTCAATACTCAATGAGGTTAATTTATGGAACTGGTGAAATTTTTTCAGACTGGTGGACCATTCATGTATCCAATTCTGATTGTATTTGCTTTTGGAATTGCGATTGCAGTTGAACGTACGCTGTATCTGAGTTCGACTCAGAGACGTACAAACAAAGTATGGACTCAGTTGGTACCAATGTTAAAGGCAAATGACTTTCAACGAGCTGTCAAGCTCACTGAAACAACCAAAACACCTTTGGCGACAATGCTGAACTATGGATTTGCACGTCATAGTGCTAATAAGCGACGTGAAATCGTTGAATCAGCGATGGAAGAAGGGATGATGGATGCCATGCCTGACTTAGAACAGCGCACGCATTATCTGGCAACCTTTGCCAATATCGCGACACTGTTGGGCCTGTTAGGAACAATTGTCGGTCTTATTCAGGCATTTACCGCAGTTGCACAGGCTGATCCTGCTGAAAAAGCGGACTTGCTGTCTGCAAGTATTTCCGTAGCGATGAATACAACCGCCTTTGGTCTGATTGCCGCGATTCCTTTACTGCTTGTTCATTCCTATCTGGTCACGAAAACAGTGCGACTGGTTGATAATCTGGAAATGGCTGCGGTTAAAAGTCTGAACTTGATGATCAAAGACTAAGGTTTCAGGTTAATCTTAATGAAAAAATTTGGTAAAAAACGGATTCGAGAAGCAGAAGAGCTGAATATTACAGCTTTTATGAATCTAATGGTTATCCTCGTTCCGTTTCTATTGATAACGGCAGTTTTTTCTCGTATGACTGTATTAGAGTTAAACCTGCCCGCATTAAATGCCAAAGAAAATAAACAGGAAAAAATCAAACTCCAGTTAGAACTGGTATTGAGAGAAGATACTTTCGATATTCAGGATGCAAATATTGGCATTATTAAGCGTTTTCCTCGCGAAAAGGAAAATACACGCTGGGATTTATTTACCGATCTACTTGTTGAGATTAAATCACGTTTTCCAGAAGAACAGAGTATTACCTTGCTGCTTGAGCCTGGAATTGACTACAAGACCATGATTAAGGTTATGGATCATGTTCGAAGCGCTGATATTGTTCAGTCTGCTACATTAGAGACAGTAGAATTATTCCCAAATATCTCGATTGGCGATGCGCCAGAAATTATTACTTCTACGAGCAAAGGAAAGGGGAAGTAATATGAAAATGTCACATAGAGCAAAACGCATGGAACGCATGCAAAAACGCGGCAGGAAAAGCAGCCTCAATCTAGTGTCATTAATGGATATTTTCACCATCCTGGTCTTCTTCCTGCTCGTGAGCTCATCAAATGTGCAAAATTTACCAAGCAGCAAAGACATTAAATTGCCATCCTCAGTTGCAACCAAGGCTCCCAAAGAGTCATTAATCATCGCAATTACTGCAGATAGTATTCTGGTACAGGGAATAAAAGTTGCTCAGATACAGGATCTGCTGCTTTCCCAGGAACCACTCATCCCTGATCTGGAAAAAGAATTAAAATTTCAGTCATCAAAATATCTGTTTGCCTCTAAAAAGGAAAACACACAGGGTAAAACTGTAACAATCATGGGTGATGAAAATCTTCCATATCACATATTGCGCAAAATCCTGGCAACCTGTCGTCAGGCTAACTATACGCATATTGCATTTGCAGCCAGACAAAAAGCGAAGGGAAAAGTCTAAATGATGTCAACAGCGTCATATCAAAGTCTGGCACTGGGCTGGCACCCAAAGAGTGAGCGTGATCATACTTTTAATATCATCAGTATTGTCATTGTCTCAGTGATGTTGGCAATTGGTGGGATTTTTTCAGCCATTGATGTACCCAAAGAAGAACGAAAAGCACGCACAGTAGTTCCAGAACGTGTTGCTCGTTTTATTCTGCAAAAAGAAAAGAAAAAGGTAATTAAGCCAAAAATTGAGCCTAAGCCAAAACCAAAGCCACAAAGAATCGTTAAAAAACGAGAAGATAAAAAAGCGAAACCGCTGAATAAAAACCAGAAGAAGGCGCGTAAGAAGGCAGAGAAAACGGGACTGCTGGCATTGGGTAAAGAGTTGTCAGACCTGATGGATACTTCAAGTATCAATACCATGGTCGGAAGAAAGGTTCGCAAAAATGTTAAGACGACAGCGACAAAAGTAAATACTGATGCACTAACTTCAAATGCGACTAAAGATAGTGGTGGCGTAAGTCAGGATAAGTATGCAACATCTGTGAGTAGTACAAATTTATCGCTTGGTGAACGTAAAGCGATCAGACAGGCACTGGCGAGTGGTTCCATTGATGCAGTCGATCGATCAAAAGGTAATCAACGCCGGGGAGACCATCTCCGCTCTGAAGAAGATATCACCTTCGTTATGGATCAGAACAAGAGCCAGTTACATTCAATTTATCGACGTGCACGTCGTAAAAGTCCTGGTCTGAAGGGCAAAATAGTCTTTATGATCACTATTGCACCAAATGGATCCGTTAGTGCGGTAGTTGTTAAGTCCTCAGAACTTAATAACCCATCCCTGGAAAGCCGCCTGATTGCCAGAATCAAACGCTTTAATTTTGGCCAAAGAAATGTTGAAAAAGTGACGGTGACATTCCCCATCGAATTCCTACCATCCTGATAAATATCTCCAGGGCATAGTAACCAAGTGATATGCTGAGGTATTAAAGAGGACAAAATCAATTATTGGTTAATTATTAACCAATTTTCTAAGTTCAATATTGTATATTTTGTGTTCAGCTAGAAGATTTGGTATTGTTCTAGATTCTATATTGATTTGATGTGTGGTTCGGAGCTATCTGGGTACAGCAAATTCTGGATGCAGAATGTGACCGAATCGACTAAAATGCTCTAAAGTTTGCAATGGATTAAATTAAATACAGGCAATGGACATAATAAATGTATCTTGAGCACTACCAATTAACAGATTTTCCTTTTGGACTGGCCTCAGATCCCAAATTTCTTTATTTGAGCAAGGCTCACGCTCGCGTAAAGGCTCAAATTGAATATGCGCTGTATATTCAGGACAGCCTTGTGGTTTTTACTGGCGAAATTGGTTCCGGGAAAACCACGCTATTACATGACGCGTTAACAAACTTCGAAAAAAATATGGTGGTCGCAAAACTCCACCAGACTCAGGTTAACGAAATTGAATTTCTGCAGTTATTACTGGTTGAGTTTGGTTTCCAGCTGTTTGAAGCGTCCAAGGTTGAATTACTGAATAAAATTGCCACTTTCTTAAAAGAGCAGTTTAGAAATGGCAACAAGGTCGTGCTTATTGTCGATGAAGCACAGAATCTGAGCCGCAAAGTCCTCGAAGAAATTCGTCTTTTGTCTGATCTCCAGGACGGCAATAGCAAGCTTATGACTGTTATCATCGTCGGTCAGCCCGAGTTAAATGAAGTGATCGATAGCCCGGGTATGGAACAGATGGTACAACGTATCCGTCTACGCTTTCATATTACTGCACTGACAGAAAAAGAGTTGGGTGAGTATATTGTTCATCGTCTTGATGTGGCGGGTGCACCCAATATTCACATGTTTAAAGACGATACCATCCCCTTGATCTACGAATATACCGGTGGCCGACCTCGCTTGATTAATATTCTGTGCGATTATGCCATGATGAGTGGGGCGCTGGATGAGGTGAATGAAATTACCACCGATACCATCCTGCAAGCGGTTGAAGAATTAAGCTGGAAACCTTACGAGCAACGGTTTAATCGCAGGGCGACAGGACGAAATTCACTTGCAGATATTCCAGCAGCTGAAGATTTTGCCAAATTAATTGTTCTGAAGAATGATAGTCCAATTGCTGAGTTTGTTCTGAATAAGGAGTATTTCTCTATTGGGCGCAAACCTGACAATGACTTCATGATCGATGATAAAAAGGTAAGTCGTTACCATGCTCAGATTGTTACAAATCAGGGTGTCTCACATCTGCGCGATCTAGATAGTACCAATGGCACCTATATTGGCGAGGAACTTGTTGAATCTTTGCCGCTTGAAGATGGAGAACAATTCACAATTGCTGATGTAACTTTTAAATATCTGAAATCACCAGATAGTGAAGATACAGGCGATAATGAATACGGTAAAATTCTTGAGTATCGCAACCCACACGCAGCCAAAACACCATCCTGATCCACAATTAGGCTTTATTGCTTTACAGTAATCTAAAGGGTTCTATAATGACTATCTAATTATCTAGAAAGTCATTATGAATTCGATTATTACATACCTTATAGATCGCCCCCTTGTCGTTAATCTTATCTCTGTATTTATTATTGGGATAGGCCTGTATTCGGTTCTGAATATTAATCGTGAAGCATTTCCAGATGTGAATCTGGATCAGATTCGTATCTCCTTTCAATACCCAGGCGCATCACCCGAAGAAATCGAAAAGCTGGTGATCTCACCGATTGAACAGGAGCTAAAATCACTGGATGGCATCGACAGTTTTACATCAACCTCATTTCCTGGTTCGGGAAAGATTGATCTGGAGCTAGAGCCTGATTCACCAAATCGTGACAGGATCACCAGTGAAGTCCAAATTGCAGTCGATAGGGCAGAGCTACCTCTTGATTTGCCACGTGAGCCTGTCGTGCTTGAGATCGATGGACGTATGTTTCCGGTTATTCAACTTGCTATTTCTGCACCCAAGTCTGATCTTGAGCTTAAACGCATTGTTGATCAGGTTGAAGATGATTTGTTGTCTATAAAAGGTGTGGCGCGCATTCAGGTACAGGGTGATCGTCGCTCTGAGATACGAGTTATTGTTGATCCCGATAAACTTGCACAGCATGACCTGTCCGTCAGTAATGTAATCAATTTGCTTTCTTCCTGGAATGTGAATGCGCCGGGAGGTGAAATAGATACACCATCAGGCCAGAAAACAATTCGAATAGTTGGTGAATTCAAGGATGCAAACGACGTCGGTAATCTTGCCTTTGCTACAAATGAGCTCGGTCGTGAAATAAAGCTCTCTGATGTGGCTAGTATCACAGAAGCACTGGAAAAACCGCGTCTCTATTTTGATATGAAAGGAATACCGGCCTTTAATCTGATTGTGTTAAAAAAATCTGATTCGGACATCATTTCAGTTGTTGATGAAGTTAAAGATTATATTCAGACGATTCCAAAGCGTTATGGGCAAGATATTGAAGTCACCACATTCCAGGATAAATCCAGATTCACGAAAATGCGTTTGGGTGTATTAACCAATAATGGTATTGTCGGAATCTTTCTTGTATTGCTCACGCTTGCGCTTTTCCTGCGACCCTCAGTAGCAATAACGACGACTATTGGGCTTCCAATCGTATTTTTTACCGGCTTATACGTTCTCTTTCTATATGGCATCTCGCTTAACCTGGTTTCAATGCTTGGCTTTATTATGGTGCTGGGCATGCTGGTCGATGACGCAATTATCATTGGCGAAAATATTACCTATCATCTTGAGTCAGGGATGCCGCCGCGTCAGGCAGCAATACAAGGTGCAGCCGAACTGGTTGGACCTGTTACCACAACTATTTTAACGACTGTAGTGGCATTCATTCCGCTGTTATTTATGTCGGGAATGATTGGGAAGTTTATTGTCTCGATTCCTGCTGTTGTCATCACGCTATTAATATTTTCCTGGCTTGAATCATTTCTGATACTTCCCAGTCATATCCAGCATTTTACTCGTCCAGAGAATAAGCCCATTGAAAGGAAATGGATTCTTTATATAGAAAACCTCTATCATTCATTGCTGTCAAAGGCATTAAATCATTACTGGATAACGATACTGGTTTCATTTTTTATTCTTATTGTTAGCCTGATCGTGGCGAAAAATGCGCTCTCGTTTCAACTATTTCCTTCTGTCGGCGTCGATCAATTTATTGTGCGTGTTACGGCACCACCAGGAACAACATTGAGTGGTTTTCGAAAAACCATGCTATCCATTGATCAGGACATCAGATTAAGGGTAAAAAAAGAACATCTCGAAACAACCCTGATAACAACAGGTCAGGTCTCAAGAGATGCCAGTGATCCGTTAACACAACGCGGTAGTCGTTTTGGACAAATCAGGGTGATCTACATCCCAGCAGTGGCGCGAAAAGACCATGATGCCTTAGATGATATGAAGTTATTAAGGAATGAAATAGCAAAATTATATCCAAACTTGGTATTCGCTTTTGGTGAAATAAAGCCAGGCCCACCAACGGGACGGCCGTTAGAAGTCGAGTTAACGAGTAGTGACAATAAAGCCAATGAGCTGGCAGCAAATAATTTAATTGAATTTCTCAAGACCGTCGAAGGTGTAACCACGATTGAAACTGGGTTGCAGCCAGGCGATGATGAATTGCATGTTGTTGTAAACAGGGCGATGGCATCTTATGTCGGTGTAGATCTAAAAACCATTGCGACCCATATACGTGCATCCGTCGATGGGCTGAGAGTAAGCACAATCAGACGTGGAACTGAAGAAGTGGATATTACAATACGTTATCCAAATATAGTCGATGACCCGGATAAACTATTAGAAATGGTCAAAGTGCCAAATAAAGGCGGCTATCAGACACCATTATCAAAACTTGCAAAACTGGAAAAGAAAGCGGGGTTTACTGCTATTCGACATAAAGCAGGAATTCGTGTAGTAAATGTGACCGCAAATATTGATAGTAAGCTGACCTCAAGCCTAAAACTTAATCAATATGTGCTCAAACATGAAAAAGAATGGTTAGGTGAGCTGTATAATAATGTGCGCGTTAATTATGGAGGCGAGAATGAAAAAAATAGTGAGTCGTTTTCTGATCTATTAGACGCTTTTGGTTTTGCCATGGTTGCTATATTTTTTATTCTTGCTATTCAGTTTAATAATCTGTCTTATCCATTAGCCGTGATGCTGGCTATTCCGTTTGGAATAATTGGAGTTATTATTAGTTTTTATTTCCATGACCTTTTCTGGAAACCGATGCCATTGTCCTTTTTTTCAACCATGGGTATGGTGGCTTTAACAGGGGTTGTCGTGAACAGCTCTCTGGTTTTACTGGTGTTTGTGCAACGATTGACCGAAAGTGGGGTAGCCATAAAAGAAGCCATTTTAACCGCAGGTAGACGAAGACTTCGGGCGGTGCTATTGACCGCGAGTACTACAGTCGTTGGTTTATTGCCTACGGCTTATGGCTGGGGAGGCATGGATCCCTTTGTTTCACCTATGGCACTCGCATTATCCTGGGGGCTGATGTTTTCTACGGTGATTACTCTTGTAACAGTACCGGCTGTCTTTCTAGCAGGATCAGAGCTTCGATATATGATGGGTAACTGGATTCGGCTTAAACGCACTAAACCGGTGTAGGGTTAATGTAGATAGAAAAATTCCATCTGGGTTCCTGCCAGTTCCAGTGTGTCTCGATCATTAAGTACTTCTGGTTCAATTGATATCGTTTTGCCGTTCAGTAATGGGGGGGCAACCGTATCCCGATGTGAGCTGCTTTGCCGTATTGCGGATATGGTATAACCGTCAGAGTTTCTTGTAATCATGGCCAGTTTGTCACCGTTAAACCCAAGTGTGTTAAATGGTTTGCGTAGCTCAAGCACTTTTTTGGCCAATGGACCGTTCATTACACGTACACCTGCAAGTGGTTCACCCTTTGCAGTTCCCTGGCCACTATTATTACTTACTTCCATAATTTGAGTGTCTTCAATTTCAGCGCGCAGAAACATGGTGGGCTCATAATCGGTATCTTCATCACAGAAATATGTAAATTGATAGTTTCCGGTCTGAATAGTGTCACCATGTTTTAATTGAGATTTAGCAACGCGAGCACCATTGAGTAAGGTGCCATTTGTACTGCCCAGATCATCGATATAGGCATGTTCACCAACCTGAGTTATCAGAGAATGGCGACCACTGATCGTAAGATCGTTGAGTTGAATATCGTTGCCATGTTTACGGCCAATGCTGATGCTATCTTTGTCGATTTCATATTCGCGTATTACAGCACCATCAAGTGTTAAAATTAGTTTAGCCATATCAATATTGCCTCGTGCTTGTATTGCGTCTAACTGGCTTTTGAGTCA
The DNA here is from genome assembly GCA_029882235.1 of Gammaproteobacteria bacterium. Taxonomy (GTDB): domain Bacteria; phylum Pseudomonadota; class Gammaproteobacteria; order UBA6429; family Thiohalophilaceae; genus JAOULB01. The sequence continues at coordinate 11,030 of JAOULB010000013.1, forward strand.
TCCAGTGAAGATTCAGCCAAACTTGTATCGTCAAGTATGACATCATTATCTCTGTACTGTTCAAAGTTAGTTTTGTCGCGAGCCTTTAAATACGCCTCTTCACCATCGATCTCTTTTGCTTCGAGTAATCGATTAATTGCCGCATCCATACGTTGCATGCCCTGCATTGCATTACTTTGAATTACATTTTCAAGTTGTTCGGCCTTGCCTTCGCGTATCACATTAGAAACCGCAGCATTGTTGATCATGATTTCTAATGCGGCGACTCGACCTTTGCGATCAGCCTTTCTTAATAGTTGTTGTGAAATAACCGCAACCAGTGAAGTAGAGAGCATGGTTCGAACATAGGGTTCTTCGCCCGCCGGGAAGACATTAATAATACGGTCAATTGATGCGGCGGCACCACTTGTATGTAAGGTGGCAATGACAAGGATGCCCGTTTCGGCAGCAGTCAATGCCAGATGAATAGTTTCTAGATCACGCATTTCGCCGACGAGAATGACATCAGGGTCTTCACGTAAGGTTGAGCGTAAGGCATCAGCGAAGGATTCTGTATGCGAACCAATTTCTCTTTGACTGATTAGACAGTTCTGGTTTTGATGTAAAAATTCAATTGGATCTTCAATGGTGATGATATGACCTTTTCTTTCCTTGTTAATTTGATCAACCATTGCTGCCAGTGTTGTTGATTTACCCGAACCCGTTGGGCCAGTAACAAGAATGAGTCCTTTTCTTGTGCGACAGAGGTTTTTTAGAACTGGAGGTAGGCTCAGTTCATTCATGGTTTGTATCTTGGTTGGGATCGATCTAAAAACGGCACCAACACCACCCAGATGCTGGAAAACATTGACACGGAATCGAGCTAACCCTTCCACAGAATAAGCAAAATCAACACCGCCATGTTCTTCATACATGGATTTAATATTCTTGGGCATAATTTCAAGCAGCAGTTCGCTTGTCTCTTCAGAGGTGAGATCGCGATATTTCACCGCATAGGCTTCACCATGTAACCGAATACGTGGAGGGTTACCTGCAACCAGATGCAGGTCAGAGCCACCTTGTTTGACTACAAGCTCAAGAAAAGCGTCGATTCGATTCATGGTGTGCCTATGTTACTGCCAGATTAATCTGGGGTAGCAGGTCAGGATTACTGACATAGCGTTGAAAGAGTTTCTTATCTGTGGCGTGAAGGTAGGCATCATCAGCATCGATTTCTTTATTTTTCACACCCTCAAGTAAGGCCTGATCCATCAACTGCATACCCACTTCACGTCCAGTTTGTAGCGAAGATGGGATCTGAAAGATTTTATTGTTAAGAATCAGGCTGGCAATGGATGGCGTATTCACCATGATTTCCAGCATGGCTTTGCGATGACGACCATCGAAGGTGCGAACAAGTTTCTGGCTGATGACACCTTTTAAATGTTGTGCTAGAAATGTTGAGGCGAGCGCCTTCTGTTCAGTCGGCATGGCATCAACAATACGATCCAGTGTTTTAACTGCTGAAGTGGTATGTAGTGTACCCAGCACAAGATGGCCTGTTTCTGCAGCTGTCATCGCCATGGAAATCGTTTCAGGGTCACGAAGCTCACCGACCAGAATTACATCGGGATCTTCACGTAATGCGGCACGTAGTCCTGCAGCAAAGCTGTCTACATGAGTCCCTACGGCGCGCTGGACAACCAGCGATTTACTGCTTTTATGCACATACTCAATGGGATCTTCCAGTGTAATAATGTTGTAGCGACGGTTTTTATTCAGCCAGTCAATCATGGATGCAAGTGTTGTTGATTTACCTGTCCCGGTCGCGCCCGTAACTAATACAATGCCCTGGTTGGCATGTAAAAACTTTTCTATGATAGGGGGCAGTCCCAGTTCTTTCATCGAGGGAATGGTTGGAGCGATGGCCCGCAGGCTGGCGCCAATGCCATTCACTTTCTTAAATAAATTAACACGAAAACGACCGACTTCAGGATCATCATAGGAAAAATCGAGATCCTTGCCACTTTGAAACATTTTTTTCTGTTCTGGGGTAAGAATTTCATCGACAAGTTCTTCAAGCTCTGTAGAAGAAAGTTCACGGTATTTGATCGGCATAAGATCGCCGTGAAGACGAATCAATGGTGGAGAACCAACGGCAAGGTGAATATCTGAACCGCCCTGGTCACGGCCTAATTTTAAAAAAGCATTAATGCGCGGCATTATGCGGCTTCCTTATTAAGAATGCTTTCCAGCGCATCATTGAGTTCTGTGATGGTCTGATAACGTTCGGCTGGATCAGTGGCCATCGCTTTCATGACAATATCATTGAGTTCATCAGATATTTTTGAATTCATTTCTTTTGCCTGTTTCGCGCCACCTTCAACATGCTTAAACAGAGTGGCCATATGGTCTTCACCTTTATAGGGAGGCTTGCCAGTGAACAGTTCGTACATCAGGATACCGAGGCTATAAATATCTGTTCGCGCATCAATTGCACGTGCACGCACCTGTTCTGGCGCCATATAAGTTGGAGTGCCAACCAGAATGCCGCTCTTTGTTAAGCGTGAATCAGATTTGCTTGCCGCTGCAGCAAGACCGAAGTCGACGACTTTAACAAGATCGTTATCACCAACCAGGATATTTGCTGGTTTAAGGTCGCGATGCACAACACCAGCATTGTGTGCAACGGCCATGGCTTTACATATGGAACTGAAAATTTTAATCGCACGGGGAAAATTGGGTGTCTTATTGGTCTTCATTTCATAACCAAGCGAATGACTTGGAAAATATTCCATTGAAATGGCCGAAGACTTACCAAAGGTAATAAAATCAAAAATACGAATAACATTTTCATGGGTGATTTTACGTGCATAACGTAGTTCATGAATAAATCGCTGAATAACATTTTTATCTGAAGCCATGTGCGGATTAAGAAACTTCAGAATAATATCTTCATTCACGACGGTATCATTGACGAGAATTACAACGCCGAAAGCACCCTTGCCAATTTGCCTGATAATCTTATAACGGTCAGCCAGCATTTCACCTGCGACCAGATTATCTGCATCAATCACTGTAGCGGGTTCTGCATCTTTTGTTTCGCTTACTGGTTTAGACAAATCGACGACCAGTTCATCTGAACCGTTAATTGAATCAGGGCCA
>JAOULB010000286.1 GCA_029882235.1 Gammaproteobacteria bacterium
AGGGGACGACACCCAATACGGGGATACCGGTTTTCTCCTCCAACCAGTCGAGTCCCGATTGCAATAGACTAATATCACCACGAAAACGATTAATGATAAAACCTTGAACACGCTGGCGTTCGGATTCAGATAATAATTCCAGTGTGCCGACGAGATGGGCAAACACACCACCGCGATCAATATCAGCGACAAGAATAACAGGGCAGTCGACCTTTTCAGCGAAACCCATGTTGGCAATGTCTTTATCGCGCAGGTTTATTTCTGCCGGGCTACCTGCACCTTCAACAATGATCCAGTCATATTGTTCTGATAGACGCTGATGTGATTCCAATACAGCATTCATCGCCGTGGTTTTATAGTCGTGATAGGCAACGGCTTCCATGGTCGAAAGGGCCTTACCATGAATAACCACCTGCGCACCTTTGTCTGTCGTGGGTTTGAGTAAAACTGGATTCATGTCGACATGGGGTTGCAGGCCACAGGCCTCAGCCTGGACTGCCTGAGCTCGACCGATCTCACCACCATCGGCAGTGACGGCACTGTTGTTAGCCATGTTCTGTGGTTTAAACGGGACGACGCGTTCGCCACGCTGATGCAAAATACGGCACAGGCCCGTGACCATGATGCTTTTACCGGCATCTGAAGTCGTGCCCTGGATCATAATGGTTCGAGATTTCATGGTGCGGCATTGTGCCATGTCTGCAGAAAGCATAGAAGCGATGTTGAAAGAGAAGTTTTGCTGAATCAGTTACACTATACGCATGACGACGGTATTACTGATCCTTATCGCAGTATTTATAGACTACTGGCTGGGTGAGCCACGGCGTTGGCATCCACTGGCGGGTTTTGGTCGCCTGGCCGTTTTTGTTGAAGCTCGTTTATATGGTGCACGCCAGCCCCCAAAGTTTTATTTATTAACGGCGGGTGTGATTGCATGCATCATGTTGATAGCACCTTTAGTTGTATTAACATGGTGGTTGTCACTCATTCCCGGTTTGGGTGAGATGATAGCAGCAATAATATTATATCTGGCCTTAGGGATTAATAGCCTGTTTCATCATGCCCGCACAGTTGCGCATGCACTTAAACAGAATCAATTAGTCATCGCACGAGAAAAGGTGGCAATGATGGTGAGTCGTGATACCAATGCAATGCAAGAAGTTGATGTCACGCGCGCAACGATTGAGTCAGTGCTGGAAAATGGTTGTGATGCGATCTTCGGTGCATTATTCTGGTTTATTGTTCTTGGTGCCCCCGGTGTAGTGTTATATCGACTGGCCAACACATTAGATGCGATGTGGGGCTATCGCAATGAACGTTATATTTATTTTGGCTGGAGCGCTGCGCGTCTTGATGATTTATTGAACTGGATCCCAGCACGATTCACTGCACTTTCTTATATAATAGTAGGCCACACTCGTTCAGGCTGGCAGAGCTGGCAACAACAGGCGACGCAGTGGTCGGGCGTAAATCCTGGTGTGGTGATGGCAAGTGGAGCTGGTGCATTAAAAATAACATTAGGTGGGCCAGCGCAGTATCATGGTGAAATAAAACAGCGACCGGTTCTGGGGAAAGGGGAGGTGCCGGTTGTGAATGATATAGAACGAACTATAAGATTTGTTCAACGCAGCTTATGGTTGTGGCTAATAATAATATTTTTGGGAGGATGGTTGTTTGCCTGAACATGGTGGAAATATAAATATCGCAAGTCTTCGCTATGATAGACCTGTCGCAGAGTGGCTGGATTTATCAACAGGAATTAACCCGGATGCCTGGCCAGTACCGACACTGGATACCTCGGCCTGGACCGACTTGCCACAACAGGATGATGGTTTGATTGAGGTGGCGCAGAACTACTATGGTGCCCGATCCTTATTACCGGTGAGTGGCTCGCAAGCCGCAATTCAATTGCTGCCACAGCTTCGACCTCAATCTATTGTCGCTACAGTTGAACCGTCATACAACGAACATGCCTATCGCTGGCAACAGGCGGGGCATCAGCTAAGAGTTATAAACGATCAAAATATCGATGCAGCCATCAATGCGCTGGATGTTTTAGTCATTGTTAATCCAGACAATCCGAGCGGCAGAGTATTTGATCAACAAACATTATTAGACTGGCATCGTAAGTTAAGTCAGAAAGGTGGCTGGTTGATTGTCGATGAAGCCTTTATGGATAGCACACCGGAACAAAGTCTGGCAGCACAGAGCCATTTGCCCGGATTGATTGTATTGCGTTCAGTGGGTAAGTTTTTTGGTCTGGCAGGAATACGTTGTGGCTTTGTTTTATCCGAAATGGATTTGCTGCATCGGCTCGCAGAAGCACTTGGCCCCTGGGCCGTGAGTGGTCCGGCACGCGAAGTAGCCAAACAGGCATTAGCGGATCAACATTGGCATCAGGCGATGCGAAAAGAGCTGGTGTTAAAACGTAAGCGTTTAAATGATCTCTTGCGCCAGTCAGGTTTAACTCCGCAAGGCGAAACGAATCTATTCCAGTGGGTCATTCATCCACAGGCAGACTATATTCATGACAGGCTGGCCAAAGAAGGGATCTGGATACGATATTTTGACAAACCAGCAAGTTTACGTTTTGGCTATCCTGATAATGAGAAAGGCTGGAACCGCCTAAGACAAACCTTGCTTATGATCATGCAAGATCAGAAAATCGAAAGTATCCGAGGATTGGCCAGTGCGGCTTATTAACGCCTTATTCATTTTACTATTCTATATATATAGTCCAGTAAGTTTTGCACAGTTCTCAGTGCAAGATGATATGGGGCATAGTGTGACGCTGGATAAGCCAGCGCGTCGCATTATCAGTCTGGCACCACACTTAACCGAAACGATTTTTACCGCCGGTGCCGGACAGTATTTGATCGGTGTGGTGCAGTATAGTGATTACCCACCTGCAGCAAAAAAAATCAAACGCGTAGGTGGGTATAGCAAACTGGATGTCGAAGCGGTGATTGCGCTTAAGCCAGATTTAGTCGTAGTCTGGCATAGTGGTAATAACCGTGCTCAGTTGGAAAAATTAAAAAAGTTTGGCTTAAAGGTCTATATCAACGAACCCGGCAATATTCTGGATATTGCCACGCTGATGGAAAAGCTGGGCGTGTTAACCGACAACAAGACAGCAGCGAATAAGGCAGCCGACCATTTTCGCAAAAGATATCACCAACTAAAACAAAGCTATCAAAATCGAAAGCCGGTTAGTGGCTTTTATCAGGTCTGGAATAAACCTTTGTTGACTGTGAGTAGCAAACATTCGATTAGTCAGGTGATGAATCTTTGTGGTATCAGCAATGTATTTACCGAACTGTCGCGGCAGGAGTTACGTATTAGCACTGAGTCGGTGCTCGAAAAAGATCCGCAAATGATCATAGCCAGCGGAATGAATGAAGCGCGTCCAGACTGGCTGGATGACTGGCGCAAATGGAAGAGCATGCAGGCGGTTAAAAACAATAATCTATACTTTATTCCGCCATCGATTATTCAACGACATTCACCACGCATTCTTGATGCAACCGCTCAGCTCTGTGAACAGGCCGAGCAGGCCAGGAAAAATCTGCAGCGAAAAAAATGAAAACTTCCTTTC